>JBAUBR010000222.1:0-2066 GCA_049676965.1 Occallatibacter sp. | reverse complement strand
ATACAGCTTCGTTTTCGGCTCGGAGGCTTCGAGGCTCTCCACCACGGTCAGCTTGCCATCGGCAAACTTCACCGCCAGCGCCGAGCGCAGCGCGCCCAGCAGCTTCTTGCGCGGGAAGGCGTACTCGTAACTGCGCGGCTGCGGCCCGTGAACGGTGCCGCCGTGGCGCCACAGGGGTGAGCGCACCGAGCCAACGCGAGCGCGGCCCGTGCCCTTCTGCTTCCACAGCTTCTTGCCCGACCCCGCGACCAGCTTGCGATTCTTGGTAGCGGCCGTGCCCTGGCGCAGTGAGGCGCGATAGTGCTTCACCGACTCCCAGAGCAATGCCTCGTTCACGGCGGCGGCCCCGAACAAAGCATCGTCGAGCTCCAGCGTGCCCACCTTTTCGCCGTTCAAATTCATTACGTCAACATTTGCCATCGTCATTTCCTGCTAGCTTCTAGCTGCTAGCCGCTAGCTTTCAGCTTTAGGCTCTTCCATTGTTAAAGCAACAATCTCAATCCTCGTAAGAAACCAGCTAGAAGCTAGGCTAGTAGCTAGAAGCTCGTCATTTCCTCTTCGCCGTCGCCTTCTTCGAAGCCTTCAGCGGGTCGACCGTGGTCGAGCCGGCAAATCCGCGGCGCTCGCGCGGCGGAGCCTTGGCCTTCGAGATCAGCACATAGCCCTCGCGCGGCCCGGGAACTGCACCCTCGACCATCAGCAGGTTCTCGTCCAGATCGATGCCGCGAATGCGCAGGTTGCGCACGGTAACTTGATCGGTGCCCATGTGGCCGGGCATGCGCTGGCCGGGAAACACGCGCGACGGAAAGCTGGATGCGCCGATCGAGCCCTGCACCTGGAACAGGTGGCCGTGCGACTTGGGACCGCCGCCAAAGTGATGGCGGCGGACCACGCCGGCAAACCCGCGGCCCTTCGAGGTGCCGATCACGTCGACGAACTTGGCGTCGGAGAAGATGTCGACCAGCACGCGGTCTCCGGCCTTGGTATTCGCGCCGTCGCCATCGGCAGCGGCCTCGATGCCCACTTCCTTGATCACCTTCACCGGCGGCGCTTCGGTTTTGGCGAAGTGCCCGGCCTGCGGCTTGGTTACGCGGCTGGCCTTGACGAACTCGACCAGGCCGATCTGCGCCGCGTCGTAGCCGTCGTTGGCCAGCGTCTTCAACTGCGTCACCACGCAGGGGCCGGCCTGCAGCACCGTAATGGGGTGCACGTCGCCCTTGTCGTCGAAGACCTGCGTCATGCCGATCTTTTTGCCCAGAATTCCCGTGACTGCCATAAGTCCCTCACCTCATCATGCGGTCTTGAGTCTGCCGCACTGCCGGGTTGTCGTCCAGGGGGCAGAGATCAGGGGTCAGGGATCAGTTTGTTCCCGCCACCTTATCCTGACTTCCCAACTTTCGCCTGATTCTCTTTCCTCTTCGATTTCAACGGGCCTCAGAGTTCATCCAGGGACGGGAAAACTGATCCCTGACCCCTGATCCCTGACCCCTCATTTTTCAAACGCCTTGATCTCCACGTCGACGCCGGCGGGCAGGTCGAGCTTCATCAGCGCGTCCACCGTCTGCTGCGTCGGCTCGAGAATGTCGATGAGCCGCTTGTGCGTGCGGATCTCGAACTCCTCGCGCGATTTCTTGTCCACGTGCGGCGAACGCAGCACGCAGTACTTGTTCTTGATTGTCGGCAAGGGGATGGGCCCGGCGACCGTTGCCCCGGTGCGCTTGGCCGTATCCACAATCTCGCCGGTCGAGGTATCGAGCACGCGATAGTCGTATGCCTTCAACCGGATGCGTATTCTCTGTCCAACCATTGTTCAATCCTTCGGATTGGGGGACTAAGGGACTCGGGACTTAGGGACTGAGTCACTTCTTCTTGTCCCGGCAATCTTTGTTTTCCTTAGTCCCTAGTCCCTCAGTCCCTTAGTCCCTGTTACTTCACTATCTCCGAAATCGTTCCCGCGCCTACGGTCCTTCCGCCTTCGCGGATCGCGAACCTGAGACCCTTTTCGAGCGCCACTGGCGTGATCAGCTCTATCTGCAGCGCCACGTTGTCGCCCGGCATCACCATCT
>JBAUBR010000221.1:0-35893 GCA_049676965.1 Occallatibacter sp. | reverse complement strand
GGGGTGGGCAGTACGGCACGGTGACCAGCGATTGGGGCCCGCGCGTATTGCAGCTCGGCGGCAAGATTGTGTTCTAACCTCACCTAAGAAACAACAGGCGCCGCAAGAGGAATCTCTTGCGGCGCCTTTTTACGCTGGATTCCCGATTCCCACCCCTCGAATGACTGGACAGCGCATCCGTCGGCCTGCGATGGTTTGTTCGTCGATGTCACGGTTCCCCTATTGCAGCCTCGTCCTGGCCGCTGTTGTGCTCACCATTGGGCTGGGCTGCGCATTTGGCCAGTCTGCTGCCCCGGCCAGGGCCGTCACCACGGCACCCGCCTCGGCGAACGCGTCCAATCAGGACAGCTACGTGGGCAGTGCCGCCTGCGCCCGTTGCCACCGGGGAATCGCCAGCTCGTTTGCCAAGGCCAGCATGGGCCACTCTCTCACTCCCATCACTTCAACGCTTCTGCAAACTCTGCCTCTGGGCTCGCCAGACACCACAAGCTTCTTCGACCCCAAATCGAACCACCATTTCGAAGTCCGCGCCGAAAACGGCAAGCTCATCGAGAGCGAGTACGAGACCGAAGCAAACGGCCGGGAAGTCTTCCGCAGTGCATATGAAATGGGCTGGATCATCGGTACCGGCGAGAACGGCTTTGGCGCGCTTCTGCGCCGCGGCGATTATCTCTTCCAGGCGCCGCTCTCCTATTACACGCGCGCCGCGCGCTGGAATCTTTCCCCCGGCTATCAGAACGCGGATGACGGCTTCAACCGCGTGATCCAGCCCGGCTGCATCTACTGCCACAGCGGCCGTCCTCAGCCCATCGCCGGCCACAACGGAAGCTACCGCGACCCGGCCTTCACGCAGACCTCCGTCGGTTGCGAGAACTGTCACGGTCCAGGGGCCGCACATGTCGAAGCAATGCGCAAAGGCAAGATCCCCAAAGAGGGTCCAGACTCAACCATCGTCAACCCCGAGCGTTTGACCAGCCAGCTGGCCGACGACATCTGCATGTCCTGCCATCAGGCCGGCGACGCGCGCGTCCTGCAATCCGGGAAAACTTACCAGGATTTTCGCCCGGGTGAGCCCCTCGAACGCACCGTCGCCATCTTTCAGATTCCGCCAACGCGCGACGACCCGCCCAACGAAGATCACGTGGAGCACTACTACTCCATGAGCCTGAGCAAGTGCTTCCGCGCCACGCGGAAGCTAAGCGCAGAGAAGCAGCTGCGGTGCATCAGCTGTCACGATCCACACGTCGAGCCTGCCGAGGCGGAAGCCCCGGCTTACTTCAAGTCCAAGTGCCTCGCCTGCCATAACGAGGCCAGTTGCACCGCGCCGCACGCGGCGCGCCAGGCCACCACGCCAAGCGACAACTGCGTTGGCTGCCACATGCCCCTCCGCGTCATCCGCGTCATCTCGCACTCCAGTGCAACCAACCATCGCATCGTGCGCACCCCCGACGAACCGTTCCCGAATGAGACCTTCAACCAGACCACGGCGGCGATGCCGGACCTCATCGAGCTGAACCCCGCGGGCGAGCGCGGCGCGGGAGCCTTGGCTCCACCTGCGCTGATTCGTTTGCAGGCCTATGCACTGCTCAAAACCGAGGGGAAGGTGGAGTTCGTCCAACCCTGGCTCAAGACGCTGGCCGAGCTGGAGAAGTTCAATCCGGAAAACGCCATCGTCCAGGCTTCCCTTGGGCGTCGCGACCTCGATGACCACAAGTACACAGAGGCCATCTCCCATCTGGAGCGCTCTTTGCAGCTCGATCCGTTGCAGCCGTGGGTCCATGTCGATCTGTCCGCGGCCCAGGATCAGAGCGGCAAGCTCGAAGAGGCGATCCTGTCTGCCAGGAAGGCCGTCGCCCTGGAGCCGTTCAACCCTGGCATTCGAAAGAAGCTGATCTACGAGTTCATCCAGGGCAAGCAATATGACCAGGCGGAAGCGGAAATGGAAAAGTATCTGCAATTGTTTCCGGAAGACGATCTTATGCGAAAGATGCTGGCCATCGCCAGGCAATGATTCGCATGGCGCGCGACCTCGTTCGTCTATGGCGGCGATTGCGTGGCGATTGACCTTCGAGAGACAATCGGTTCAGCGAGGGATGCGAGTGCGGCGAGTTATCGAATGCGTGGCCGTACTGTTGCTGGCCGGCTCGTCTTGCGTTGGCCGAGGGCAGGCAACGGCGCCTCCCGAGAACGCGCGGCAAAGCGCGCTTGCCCTCGAGCAGCAGGGCCGGAATGCGGAGGCCGAGGCCGCGTGGCGCAACTTCTCGAAGGCCTATCCAAGCAATCCCGAGCCATATGCGCATCTGGGGTTGCTCGAAGCACGGCAAGAGCACTATCAGCTTGCGATTCCGCTTTACCGAAAAGCGCTGGCCCTGAATCCTTCGGTTCCCTCCGTGCGCCGCAATCTCGGCCTCGCATACTTCAAGAGCGGTGATATGCACGGCGCCATCCACGAATTCACGATTCTGCTCAAAGACCATCCCGGCGACTTCCAGCTTGTCACGCTCACCGGCATGGCCCACTACGGTCTCGGAGAATATAAGGAAGCAGTTCCCTACCTGCAACAGGCGGCGGCAATCGACAAGCAAAACCTGCCCCTGCGGTTGGCGCTGGCGCACGGTTGTCTCTGGACCAAGCAGTATCAGTGCGTCCTGTCGACCTATCACGAGATTCTCGCCCTCAACGCCGACTCCGCCGAGGCCGACATGCTGGCCGGCGAGGCTCTCGATGAGATGAAAGACAACGCCGGCTCAACCCGGCTCTTCCGCGAAGCCGCAAAGGCGAATCCCAAAGAGCCGAATGTGCACTTCGGGCTGGGATACCTGCTGTGGACGCAGAAGCAATATCCCGAGGCGGCGAGCGAGTTCAAAGCCGAGCTGGCCAACGATCCCGATCACGTGCAATCCATGGAGTACCTCGCCGACACCGATATCCAGCTCAACCAGATGGACTCGGCCAGGCCGCTCCTCGAGCGCGTGGTCAAACTCAATCCCTCGCTGCCGCTCGTGTGCCTCGACCTCGGCATCATTTACACCGAGCAAGGCCAGAAGGATAATGCCGTACGTGAGTTTCTCGCCGCCGAGAAGCTCACTCCCAACGATGTCGATGTGCATTGGCGCCTGGGCCGGCTCTACCGCGCCGCGGGCAAAACCGCTGAAGCCAAGGCAGAGTTCGACAAGGCCGCAGCGCTCAACAAGGCCCACGACGAAGAGGAGCACGAGAAGATTGCCAACGGCCATCCCCGCTCGCCCGCAGCGCCGGCAAACTCGTCCGTCCCTCCACCTGCCGCAACGCCGCCCAACCAATAAGGCGCACTTCCTTTCGGGTTCTTACGCCAAAAGTTGCTACAAATCCGTTGCAGCGGATCAGCTCACCCACCACGTACACATTTTGGAAATGAACGGCGACAGCTACCGACCCAAGCGGAGCCGCTCCAGCGCCCTTCTCCCACGCGATCTCCCAACGACCCAACACTCAGCTACGGGCCTGCTATTGCTCCGCCTCATTGTTCTAGTCTTACCCGCCCTTGACACTCTTCGCACTTACTTCCATACTGACTTGCCAGACTGATACTTTGAGATCGCGATATGAGAACGCTGACGATTTCGGCGGCTAAAACGCGGAATCAAAAACAGGCAAAGACCAACGTTCGCGCGAGTCCGTCGCCCGCAGGCGTTGGGCCTGTCACCGGCGAGCCGCAGCGTCTCCAGAGCACCCTGCCTCAAGTTCCGTCCTCCATTCCGGCCGAAGCGCCGGCCGGAGGTTCGCCACCGCGGTCGCATCGCCTTACGTGGGACCCGTTGCTGCCACTGCAGCGCAAGCTGGCAATCGGCTCAACCAGTGATCCGCTGGAAGCGGAAGCCGAAAGCGCGGCCGACCGGGTCCTGCGAGGCGTGCCAGCGCATTTGACGCAGACTGGAGGGCCTGTGCTGCGTCGCAAGTGCGCCTGCGAGGGATCTGCCAAACCCTGCGAGAGCTGCCAAAATGACAAAAAGAAGAAACTGATGCGCAGGGCCGACGGCGCTGTTGCGCCCACTGAGGCGCCATCCATCGTTCACGATGTCATTAGCCTTTCAGGACAGCCGCTGGATTCCGGCGCTCGTGCCTATTTCGAGTCCCGATTCGGCCGCGATTTCAGCGATGTTCGTATCCATACCGATCCCCTCGCGGCACGATCGGCCCAGGCAGTGAACGCGCTGGCCTACACGGTCGGGCAAGAGATCGTCTTTGCGCCGGGCAGATACGCCCCTACGACGCCGCAAGGCCGCCACCTTCTGGCGCACGAACTGGCGCATGTCCTGCAGCAGGGCAGCGCCACCCCGCTCGCCGCCACTACCCTGCCCATCAGCCATCCTGCCGATCCCGCCGAGCGCGCCGCCGATGTTGCCGCTGACAGCGTCATGGCCGGCATACCCACCGCTCCCGCGCCCACATCATCTCCCGTGGTCGCGAGACAAATTCCCGGTCGCGAAGAGCGCGAACCCGATCCGGGCTGCACACCCGACAAGCCCTATCGCATCGCCCCGAAGTCCCCCTCGGGTCCGGCCGATTACGCCGTCGTCCCCGCCTGCTCCGCCACCCCGATCCCCAGCACTCCCAGTCGCACCAATCCCCTCGCTCCCGATACCAGCGGCGGTGGAACGCAGCCCACGCAGCCACAGCCAACCCCGCCTGTCACGCAGCCCACACAGCCCACACAGCAGCCCGGACAGACCACCCAGCCTACTCAGCCCGCACCCCCGCCTGCCACCGGCGGGCAGCAGCAGCCCGCCGCAGAGAAGAAAACCGGCGACAAGGACGACTTCAGCGACGATCCCCTCGCCGACTACGACGACCCCCAATCCATCCGCGTTCGCCCTGGGCCCGTCCGCACCACCCTTATCCGCCCTCGCCCCGCCGCCGTCAAGCCACCGATAACCGATTGCGGCTCGCTTTTCGAGATCCAGACCATCGCCCAGTTCGGCGGCAAGAAGTTCGGTCCCTGGGACGGGGCCGCCGTCGCCAAAACTGCCGATGCCACCTTCAAGGCCTGCCCTCTTGCCTACGTCAGCGTCAACGTGCGCGAAAAGCCGTCCAGCGACGATCCCCATGGCGAAGCGGTGGAGCGCGCCATGAGTCTCGAACACGATCTCATGGACCGCATCGGCGCCGACAAGTACACTCCCGATCACTACTACTCCGGCTCAATGTCCTCTGTGCCCGGAAGTCAGAAGGACCCCGACGAATCCGAGATCGAAGTCGATCTTGGCTCGCAAGGCAAAGTCTCTCCCGGCACCGGTGGCGGACGGGTCACTCCCACCCCTCCGCCCCCTGCTACCACTCAGATCAGCGGCCAGGTCGGCTTCGGCGGCGTCAAGCACCTCTACACTACTCCCTTCGGCCCCAACACCCCCCCGAGTGAATGGGTGCTTCAGGTCCAGGGCGCCGTCACCAAGCAGCGCCACGCCAAGAATCAGAGCGGACGCGAAGACCAGCTCTTCGTGCAAGCGTCTTATAGTGTGACGACCAAGCAGTGGACGGTGGCAGTCGGCGGCCAGGTGGCCCAGGTCTTCCAGCTTTCCGACACCCTGCAGGCGAGCTTGTTCGGCCAACTCCAGTTCGGCCAGAACATCAACGCTGCACAGGCTCAGGCCGCCGCCGCGGCCGGCACCCAGATCCAATGGCAACCCGTGGAGTGGTTCGCCATCGTCGGCCAGGCCACCGGCGGTCCCGTATCCCAGCCAGGCGGCCCCAGTTCCGTCGACCTCGGCTTCACCATCTCTATCCAGATCATGAAGTGAGTGTCATACGCCCGAATAATGACGGGCACGGCTACCAATCGGTCATCGTGCCGTCCAGCTTGCGCGCGATTGGCAAATAGGCACGCTGATAAGGATAGCGGGCAGCCAGTTTCTCATCGATGTCCACTCCGAGGCCGGGCTTCTCGCCAGGGTGCATGTAACCGGCATTGTAGCTGTATTGATGCGGAAAGACCTCATCCACCAGGGCGGGGTGTTTCATGTACTCCTGTACGCCGAAGTTGTGGACGGAGAGCCCGAGATGAAGAGCGGCGGCCATGGTGACGGGGCTGAGATCCGTTGCGCCGTGGCAGCCGGTGCGCACATGATGCAGGTCGGCGAAGTCCGCGACCTTTCTGGCATGGGTGATGCCGCCTCCGTGAACGACCGCGATCCGGATGTAGTCGATCAGCTGGCGTTCGATCAGATGTTTGCAATCCCAGATGGAATTGAAGACCTCACCGGTCGCGATGGGAGTGACGGTGTGCCGGCGAATCAATTCGAACCCTTCCTGCAGCTCACCCGGGACTGGATCTTCCAACCAGAAAAGATTGCAGGGCTCGAGTGCTTTGCCCAGGCGAGCGGCCTCGATCAGCGTGAGGCGATGGTGCACGTCGTGGAGCAGATGCACGTCGCTGCCAACCGCTTGCCGCACCTCCTCCAACAATTTGGGAGCGTAGTTGAGGTAGCGCTCCGTCGACCAGACGCCTTCCGGCGGCAGACCACGCTGCGCGGGCTCATACGGCTGCTTCGATTTTGGAACACCGTAGGTCGAATCCACGCCGGGAACAGCGGCCTGGACGCGAACGGCGAGATAACCTTCGGCGATGGCCTTGTGCACGGCATCGATGGCTTCGGCCGTGTCCGCGCCGTTGGCGTGCGCATAGACCATGCATCCATGCCGCGATGCTCCGCCGAGCAGGTTGTAAACGGGCGTGTCGAGCGCCTTGCCCTTGATATCCCACAGCGCCACATCGACGGCCGCGATGGCGGTCATCGTAACCGGCCCGCGCCGCCAGTAGGCGCCCCGATAGAGATATTGCCAGATATCTTCGATCGCCGCAGGATCCCGCCCGATGAGACACGGCGCAACATGCTCTTCGAGATAGGCTGCGACAGCCAACTCGCGTCCATTGAGGGTTGCGTCTCCGATACCATGCACGCCTTCGTCGGTCTCGATCTTCAGCGTTACGAAGTTACGCTGTGGAGAACAGACGAGCACGCGCGCTGCGACGATCTTCATACGCTTCTACTCCGGCATGGACCTTGCATTTGTGTCAATTCGAGGAACCGGGCTTTGACAACTCTTTAGCCCTTGAGATCGCGGAAGCGCGGCAAACACGCTGGGAACCACTGATAAACGGTCAAGAAAAGAAGCCATGTCTTGTAATATTTTTCTGTCCCGATTAAGTTGATTTCCCGTGGACCAATGTACGCCCGGCAGCTCAGCGTTGGCAACGGAGAGGCTGGAATGGCGTCCTAGAAATTCGTTGCAATTCTTTCGAGCCGATTCGACTCGTCAAGCGTTTCAAATGCGGGTCCTTCGACTCGGTCGCCGCGGCGACCTCGCTCAGGATGACACCATTTATGAAGCGAACCTTTGGGACACCACATCAGGAGTTAACGTCGCATCGGAACGAATCTGCCAAATTGTTCCTGACTCAAAGAAGCTGCGGTCGCAAACCTATTTGTGCAGGCTTTACTCACGAATCGGAGTGAATCAGCAATGGCATACGTGCGTGGGACCAGCCGGAGGCGGAGCATCAGCCTTGTCGCAGTCACGGCGCTTCTTTGCTCCGAAGCGGTTTCGGCAGATAGAACGATGAAGAACAGTTGGGTGGGAACCTGGTCTTGTTCTCCGCAGCTTGTGGAAACCCGGAACATGCCGCCCGCGCCCGGTCTGGCGGGCAATACACTTCGCCAGATCGCGCATGTCACTTTGGGCGGGCAGCAGATCCGCCTCCGGTTTTCCAACGAATTTGGCAACGCGCCGCTGAGTCTCGTCTCCGTGCATATTGCGCTTCCCGCGGAGCCGGGGGCAATCCGCGCCGACACAGATCGGACGGTGAACTTCGGCGGCCAGCCAGCCGTGTCTATTCCATCGGGGGCGCTCATGTTCTCCGATCCGGTTGGCCTTCCGCTGGCGCCGCTGTCGGACATTGCCGTCTCGATCCAGTTCGGCCAGGTTCCCGAAGACGTGACCGGGCATCCTGGTTCGAGGGAAACCTCGTATCTCTCCGCCGGCAATCAAGTCTCGTCGGCGACTCTTCCTTCGCCGGTCGCAACAGACCACTGGTATGTTCTGGACGGGATCGACGTCGCGACGCAGGGCAAGGCCGGCGCGCTTGTTACCCTGGGCGACTCGATCACGGATGGTCGAGGCTCTCTCACGAACCAGAACACGCGTTGGCCAGACGACCTGGCGCGCACTTTTGCCGCAGGTAAAAAGACTGCGAACGTCGGTGTCCTCAATGAGGGGATCGGCGGAAATCGAATTCTGCAGGACGGCCTGGGGCCCAATGCCCTTTCGCGTTTCGATCGCGATGTAATCGGTCAAACCGGGATTCGCTGGCTCATCGTCCTGGAAGGAGTGAACGATATTGGCACGGCGAAGGCCGCGGCCGGTCCCGGAGCGCCTTCGACCGTGGCCGCCGACGTCATTCTGGCATACAAGCAATTCATTCTTCGCGCCCATGCGCACGGCGTTAGAATCTATGGCGGCACAATCACTCCCTTCGCCGGTTCGTCGTACGCCAATGCCTCAACGCTGCGCGACTGGGATGCGGTGAACGACTGGATCAGGACTTGCAACCAGTTCGATGGAGTCATCGACTTCGACAAGGCGGTTCGCGATCCTCGGAACCCAGAACAACTCGATCCCGCAGCCGATAGCGGCGATCACCTGCACCCCAACAGCGAGGGCTACCGGCGAATGGCAGCCGCAGTCGATCCGGCGTGGTTCACTAAGTAGCGTAGCGGCCCGTGCTTCCCGCAAGCACGTCAAGCGCAGCATCGTTTTTCTCGAGGAGACGCAGACATGCGAGTTCCACGCACCGCCCGTGAACGCAGGCTTGCTCGACGGCCAGCTTGCCTGGCGGCAGCATGACGGCGGACATACGGACGCGCCTAACGTGAAATACTTCATCGCCTGGGCGGATAAGTTCATGGGCCGGAGGCCGGCATCACCGGCGCAGTAGCCGGCCTTTACCTTCACCGGCATGATGGCTGCGCCGTGCGTTCGGCTTTGCCGCCGACGCGACCGGCGAAAGCGGGAGCGGAACGAATGGGGCATTCTCGCGGCTCGAAGGCGGGTGGAATGAGGCTGCCGGCCGTTCTGCTTCCGGCTGCTCTGCTTCTGGCTGCCTTCTCAAACGCTTGTCTCGCGGAAGACGGCTCCGCCGGCTGGCTGCGCTACGCGCGCGTGGCCAACCCGGACAGCGTTCGTGTGCCTTCGACGATCTTCATTGAGGGAAGCTCCGCGGTGGAACAATCCGCAGCCGCTGAACTCCAGCGCGGCCTCTCCTCCATGCTGGCGCGGCGCTTCGATGTGATCGCCGGCTCGCCCCAGCCTGGCAAGGACTCTGGCGGCATCGTGCTTCGGCTCGACGCCGGCAATGCGACGGAAGATCGCTTCAGTATCCGCTATTCAGGGAAGGCGAGCGCGCGCTGGATCACGATTGCCGGCAGCACACCGGAGGCCGAACTCTACGGGGCATTCCATCTCCTTGAAGAGATCGCCGCCGAGCACCGGATTCCCGCGGAAGAAACGCAAGCCGCCGCCGCGCCCATCCGCTGGACCGATGAGTGGGACAATCTCGACGGCACCATCGAGCGCGGTTACGCCGGCCCGTCCTTCTTTTTTGAAGATGGGCACGTGCGCCGCGACCTGACCCGCGCCTCGGCTTATGCGCGCCTGCTTTCCTCCGTCGGCATCAATGGATGCAATGTGAACAACGTCAACGCCGATCCCGATGTGCTCAGCCCGGAGCATATTGGCGAGTTCGCGCGGCTGGCCGAAGCTTTTCGCCCCTGGGGCGTGAGGCTTGCGTTGAGCGTCGATCTGGCCTCGCCGCAAACCCTCGGCGGTCTCCCCACCTTCGATCCACTCGATCCCATGGTGATTGCGTGGTGGAAGCAGAAGGTGGATGAAATCTACGCGCAAATTCCCGACTTCGGAGGCTTCACCGTCAAGGCGGATTCGGAAGGCCGCAAAGGACCCGCGCAGTACGGCAGGACTCCCGCGGACGCGAGTAACATGCTCGCCCGGGCGCTCGCACCCCACCATGGCATCGTGCTCTACCGCGGCTTTGTCTACAACAATCACCTCGATTGGCGCGACCACAAAGCGGATCGCGCGCGCGCCGGGGTTGATAATTTCGCACGCTTCGATGGCCAGTTCGAGCCCAACGTCATCATCCAGATCAAGGAAGGTCCGATCGACTTCCAGGCCCGCGAGCCCGTCAGCCCCCTCTTTGCGGCCCTCCGCCATACCAACGTCGCAATCGAAGTGGAAACGTCGCAGGAGTATACCGGCCAGCAGCGGCATATGGTCTGGCTTCCCAGCATGTGGAAGTGGGTGCTCGACACCAACCTTCATACCGACAACCGCGATACGCCCGTGAAGCAGATTGTCGAGGGCCGCGCGTTTCCGCTCGGCGACGGCAAGCCGCGTCCCGGCGGCTTTGTCTCCGTGACCAATGCCGGCAGCGAAGCCAACTGGCTGCATCACCCCATGGCCATGGCGAACCTCTATGGCTTCGGCAAGCTGGCCTGGAACCCAGACGAGCCACTGGAAGAAATCATCGACACGTGGACCCGGCTGACATGGGGCAACGATCCCGATGTGGATCGAGCCATTGACGCCCTGCAGCGCGACAGTTGGCGCGTCTACGAGGGCTACACCGGGCCCAACGGAATGGGCACCCTCACCAACATCCTCGGCTATCACTTCGGCCCGGGCATCGAATCCGCCGAACGCAATGGCTGGGGGCAGTGGTTCCGTGGCGAAGCCGACGGAATCGGCATGGACCGGACCTCGGCGGGCACGGGCTTCGCGCAGCAGTATCCGCCCGCCCTCGCCGCCATTTACAACTCGCTCGACACATGCCCGGACGATCTGCTGCTTTTCTTCCATCACGTTCCGTACGACTACAAGCTGCACTCCGGGAAGACCCTCGTGCAGTCCATTTACGACACTCACTACGCCAGCGCTCTCGCCGCGGGAGAATACGTGACCCGCTGGATGTCGCTCAAAGGGCGCGTCGACGACCAGCGCTACCAGCAGGTGCTGCAGCTTTTCACCTTCCAGGCCGGTCACTCTATCGTCTGGCGTGACGCGATCGATGACTGGTTCCATCGCATCTCGAACATCCCGGATGCGCAAGGTCGCGTCGGCCACCACATCGGCAGAATCGAAGCCGAGAGCATGACCGCTCATGGATACGAGACGGAAGATGTGACGCCATGGGAAACCGCTTCAGGAGGGAAAGCGGTCGTCTGTCACGTAGCCGCGGGTTGCTCCCTTTCAACTGCAATTACGCAGCCGGCAGGCATGTATGACATCGCGGTCGAATACTTCGACATGTGGCGGGGAGCCTCGCGCTATGAGCTCGAGGTGAACGGGACGCCCGTCGCCAGATGGGCCGCGAACGATACGCTGCCACCGGCTCAATTCGATGCGAAGATGGACGGCCAGACCTCAACGCGCTTCACTGCACAGCACATCGCGCTCAAGCCGCAAGACACGCTCACCTTGATCGGCATTCCCGATCTTGGCAGTGAACTGAATGCGTCCGGCAGCGAAAAGGCTTCGCCCGGAGCGATCAATCCCCAAGCCCGCGAGCACCGCGACTACCGGGAATTCGCTCCCGTGGACTACATCGAGATCGGCCCTGATAGTCCACTCACGCCGCAGCCGTAGCCGCACGAATACACCAAACCAGCCAAGCCCAGCAGCTGGTTTGGCGCTGCGGTCGTGAACATCTTTTGGCTCGAACCGCTTTGTCCATCTCTCTCAACGATCTTCTCGATGGCTTGGTTGGTGGATTCCTGGCATGCGACGTCGAGCTCGATGGTACGGAGGTCCACTTTGTTCTCGGCCGCGAACCTTTGAGCAGCTTCCACCTGTGCGGAATTACGGCCTGTGGTTTCGCGCAGCTGGCATAGACGTTGTGTCCGGCGATTGATGCGCCTGTTCCGTCATTGGGCGCTCGTTGAGGATTCCGAGGCGCCTCAAACGCAGACCGCTGGACTGAATCCCATTTGCACGGAGCAACGCATGCACCCTTGCATCTGAATAAATGCAAAGGAGGGCTCTGCGGCAATGGAGGGGCGCTGCAGTGCTGCGCGCTGTTCTCGCTTATTTACACCGCCACCAATGCAGGAATATCCCGTAACACCTCGGTCAACTTGCCGGAATTGATCTCGTAGAAGAAGCCGTAGAGCTTGACATGCTTCGGCACTGCGGGGCTCGAGCGAAGCAGCTCAAGATCATACCGGAGCGACTTCTCGAAATCCGCAATGGCCAGGCTATCGCGATCGAACAACGTCGAGATATCAGCGTGATAATCGTCGTGGAACTTCTTGAAGACGCGCTCCGGCAGATACGAAGAAGTGCCACAAAACGAGTGGTGAACCACAACGACGTTTTGAACGTGGAACAAGTAATCCATCTCCGCCACCGTCATCAGAGCGGATGCGGCACGGCCGCCCGCGTTCGTCACGATGAATAGGGTCCGCGTGGAACCAACCCGGTTTCCGGCTTCGTCGAGAATGACCTCGCCCGGGTAGACCTCGTCCCCAAAATGCGCGGCGACCGCCTGCGGGACGTCGGATGCGCGCGGATCAAGGCAGTAGATCACCATGGTCTTCATCGGGATGGCAAAGTTGAAGCCGTTGAAATTGGACTCATCGAACCAGGGTTGTCTCCGAGTTTCGAATTCGCTGTACTTTCCCATCTTCTGACTCCTTCGGCGGTTGACTGGAAGAAAGAGGTGTGGCTGCCCGCAGCCGCCTCCGGATCTAGACCTCTTCGGCCATGCGACAATAGTCGTGAAGCTGATGTGTTGATTTAGTCACAGAAAATAAGGCGCGTCCATTGGACGAAGGTATCGATCGATACTTTTGTCTCCGCGAAAATCAAGCCGCGATTGCCGCGGGAATTTATGAGATCTAGAGCGGTTCCACAATTCACGTGTCCTGTTTGGTGTCGTGAAAGGTGGCTTTTTCTTGAGGAAAAAGCCACTTGAGGGTAGTGGATTCGGGATACAGCAATTGTGGAACCGCTGTAACGCCCTCGGTCGCTTTCCCAGCCCTCAGTTGGTGCATTCAGGACAATTCGCTTATTGACGTCGCTGAGCGGCCTGCTGCGCCAGGATTAGTAACGGAAAACGCCTCATGGTCATAAATCCCGTACCCGGCAAGGTCGCAGTGAAACCTTGCGCAGCGGCTGAAATCGCTCCCTATCCGCTCGCAGAGCGTCAGTGTCATTGACATCGAAGAAGCGGGAAAGGTGCTTTAGTGGCGTGTCTCTGTGGCCCCGGCGGGGGCGACGGGCAGGTCGCCCTGGGCGAGCTTGCGGTGGAAAAATGCGAGCACGGTTCCGTAGAGGTTGTGGGCCAGCTCGGGATCGTAGCGTGGGCCTTCGTCGCGCATGAAGGCGTGGGCGCCGTTGACTTCGATCCAGGAGAGGCGCAGGCCGAGCTCGTTGAGACGGGCGAGCACCTTTACGCGGCCTTCGAGCGGGATGTGCGGGTCCTGACGGCCCCAGATCATGAGCAGTTCGCCATGGATGTCTTTGGCGCGCTCGAGCGAGTCGTCGTGCATGCCTTCGCCGAGGCCGCCTTTGTGGATATCGGTGGCGTAGAAGCAGGCGGCGCCGACCACATCGGGGTTCATCGCGGCGCGAAAGGCTAGGTGCCCGCCCATGCAGATGCCGAGCGCGCCAAGCTTACCGGTGCAGTCGGGCCGTGCGGCCAAGTGGTCGAGCGCGGCGCGGGCGTCAGCGTCGTAGCTGGCGAGCTTCTTGGTGGTTTTGAGCGCATTGCCCCGGTCAGAGCCGGCCTGGTCGTAGGCCAAGACCTTGCCGGCAGGCTCAAACTCGTGGTAGATCTCGGGCATGGCGACGATGTAGCCGTGGCCGGCGAAGAAGGCGGCAGTGCGCCGGATGGGCGCAGTGATCTGGAAGATCTCGGAATAGAAGACAATGCCGGGATAGCGTCCGGGAGCCGCGGGTCGGACGATGTGAGTCCGCATCGCACCGCTGGGGGTGTCGAGTGTGACAAATTCGTCATTGATGACGATCAACGTTTCTTCCTCTTTCAAGCGGAGCTTTTTCCTGGCTGCCACTCCAACCATCGTACTCTCGGACTCACATGCGTCCCCGCAAAGCGAGCGCAGTGCTTAGCTTTTCAGGGCCGATTAAATTGGCCGGATGTATCGCGTGGACCGTGAAGGGCTGGACGCTTAGCTCGTTATCTCTTGAGCACCTGTTCAAGATACGCCAGGGCGCGGGGATCCTGGGATTGGCCGAGCCAGAAGAATGCCTCTTTGCGGACCACCGGATTCGAGTTTGTGTCGGCCACGTGAATCAGTTGCGGGATGCTCTCATCCTTCGGCAACTGGCTCAAGGCAAACACGGCTTTCTTTTTCACATCGGTTTCAGGATCGTTCTGGATGGCATCGGTGAGTGCCGCGGTTGCCCGTTTTCCCGCCTTTTGCGCCAGCCAGAAGAGCGCCTGCCCGCGGACCTTGGCCTCCGAGTCGAACTTGGCCATGTGAAGCAGTTCGTCCTCGGCGCCGGGATCGGAGTTCTGCGAGAAATCGAACGTCAGTTTCTCGCGGAATCGCGCATCGTCCGTGCTCTTGTTCTCGAGCGATTTCAGGGCCACAAAACCGTCGTGCCCACGCTGGACGCCGAGCCAGAATGCGGCCTGCTCGCGCGTGTGCTCCGACTGCGATGATGAGGCAATCTGTTCGAGCGAGCGCGTGGCTTCCGGCGCGGCATGAAAGGCGATTGCCGCGAGCGCTCCCTCGAAGGTTCTGGAATGCTCCGGCGCCTGATTTACCAGGCCGGCGAGGAACGCGATGCTCTCTTCCGGCTTGACTCCGGTGATCCAATCGAAGTTGACGCCGCCGGCGTTGAGATGACATCCGGCCGGGACCGACCTGACCTTGAGCGGGTCCCCCTTATCGAAGCGAACAAGGACATAAACACTCTGCGCGGCCTGTCCGTTGCTGCTGTTATGCATGCCATGTTCGTCTTCCAGGCGATACTCACCGCAGCATCCATCGTCGGTCTGATCGGAATCAGACCAATCGGAACAGGTGGACAAATGCGAGCCCGGCAAGGCCGGAACCTCATATCCAAGCCAGAGCTGGTCGTTCGAGTGACGCACCCGATCGACCGTTGCAGCGAGATTCTGCTCCACTGGCTCGGATTTGAATTGCGCATCGCTTACCTTCGGCTGCTGGGCCGGCAAGGTCGCCGCGAATGCGACGAGCAGCAACGTAAAGATCGAGCCTTTCATCGATCCAGTCATGGTCGCTCTCCTATTTGAGAAGTTCCAGCATGTAGTCGGTGGCTTCCTTGCTGTGCATCTCGGCAAGCTTGCCTACGATGTTCTTTTTCGCCTCGGGATCTTTCTCGCCGCGCGCCAGGGTCACAAGGTCGTGGGCGTCGCCGGCGACGAACAGCGCATCGGTCACGGCTTTCTTCGATTCTTCGTCACTGCTTTTGGAGTAAATGGCGAGGAGCGCCGGGATCGCTGAGGATCCTCCGGATGGTCCCATATTGCGGATGGCTTTGCGCCGCAGTTCCGGATCCTGCTCGCTGGAAGCGATGGCGCCCAGTGCATCCGCTCCCTTGCTGCCTGCGGGGACATACGCGTTGAGGATGGCCGATTTCAGATCTTTGTTGGAGGTCGAATTATAGATCTCAGAGAGGCGCGAGACGGCGCCCATAGCTCCGAGTTCGGAGACTGCATGGCGCGCGAGATCGGGATCGGATTCATGTTGGGCGGCCTGCGCCAGCTTCTCCGGATCGTTCATAACAAGGTAGGAGTCCAATACGGCTCTTTTTACCGAGGCAAGGTTTGATTTGTCGTAGATGCTTCCGAGAGTCCCTGCAGCGTTCGATCCCTGTGCGGCGACGAGGAGGCGGATTGCCCTGATTTGCAGGTCGGGGTCCTTTTCTCCGCGAACGATCTGACCCAACAGCTCCTGCGCCTGCTTCGATTGATCTTGTGCGAGAACGAACAGGGCGCGCTCCTTGAGCCGTTCGGAATGCTGACCCTCGAGGATCTGCTGGAGGATCGGCAACGCATTGGCGTTGTCACTCTGCATGATGGAGTTCAAGGCAAGCAACTTGAGCTCTTCGTCCTGCTCCGCTTGTGGCTCAACGGGACTTCCGCTCTTGCCCCGGATTTCGATCTCGAGCGCACTGCATTCCTTCAGCCAGTTGCTTTGCGGATAGTTCTGGCGCAGACTTGCGCAGGCCTCGAGAGCATCGGACGGACGGCCCTCCTTGTTTTTGACATAGGCCTTCCAGTAGAGGGCAGCGTCCGATCTACGCCCGTGCAGGTTGAACACCTGATCGAGAAGCGGCTCGGCATCCGACCAGCGGCCCTCATTGATCGCCTGCGTCGCTTCGGAATAGAGTTGATCCTCGTGTGTGTCATCCGCGAGCCATCCGTCACCGTAGAACACTACACCGGATCTTGCCGTCCGAGGCGCAGAAAGTGCGAGAGCTCCGAACAACCCCACAATACAAATCCATCGATTCATTCTCATTTAGATCGACGATCCTTTCCTGAAAGGTTTAACCTGCGGTTCCTGCCGTGAAGTTCTTGCGCGAAGTACGCGGATCTGAAACAGCAGCGAATCGGTGTTCATCTCCTGCTCGATGCGCGTAATGTCGGCGCTGTTCAACTTGTCCGGCGAGTTGGCAATTTCGAGAAGAACGCGTTCGAGATGATCCAGCGCCGCGGACAGGATGGGATCGTGGCTCGCGGAGATGGCCTGGCGATAGAGGCGGTTGTCCGGCAACAGTTGCCGTGCTTCCGTTTGGAGCGAGTCATCCAGACCCCCTGGCTCCGTGCCTGTGTGATTGAGTTCGACGAGCAGGCGCTCGGAACGGTCAAGATGATCGTCGAGGACAAGGAGAACCACGCGCTCCTTCTCCTGGGGCGAAATGATCACCTCGGATGGATGAGTGCGCGACCGTTGCCATAGCGATCCGAAAAAGAATGCCGCGGCAAGACCGAGCAGGCAAGTGCCGGCGAGCACCAGGCGAGGCCAGTAAAAGTAGCGGCGCTTCGTTGCCGGGTAGGGCCGCAACGGCGCCTGAATGGACCGCCAAAGTCGCTTTCCATATCCAGGTTCGCGGGCCGGGGGATCCGGTGCGCGGACCGCCAGGACATTCGAAATCTCTTCATAGACCTGTTCGCATCGGCTGCAGATGCGAAGATGCGTTTCCACCACTACCCGGTTGGCGCCCTCGGCAAAGTAGTGCTCGACGAGTTGTTCATCTGTCAAGTGGCTCATGACTTCACCCATAGCGGCGCTAATGACCGGCGCATCTTTTGCACCGCTCGAAACACCGCCTGCTTGGCGTTGTTCGGCGTCACTGCAAGCGCCGCCGCGATCTCTTCTGTGGAGCGGCCTTCGAGATGCCTCAGGACAAAAGCGAGTCGCTCATCCTCCGTCATCTTCTCCATGGCCGCGTGCCTTCGGTGTTCGATCTCCCTGTCAAGCAGGAGCCTCTCGGGCCCGGCCCCAACGTCAGCCAGTTGAATACCCCCAAGCTCTTCGTCAAACTCTTCGGTGATCGGCACCGCCGCTTCCGACTTGCGTTTCTTCAAGAGCTGCAACGCGCAGTTGACCGCGATCCGATAGATCCATGTTCGAAAGTCGGCTCGGGCATCGAACTCCGCGAGACCGCGGTAGCCGCGAAGAAAGGCCTCCTGGACGATCTCTTCCGCGTCCGGTTCACTCTCGGTAATGCGGAATGCGACGCGAAACATATTCTCCCCATGACGCTCGACAAGAACGCCGTAAGCATCTTTGTCTCCGGCCAGAACCGCCCGGATCAGCGCCTGGTCGTTATTTCCCATGCCGGTATTAGATCGGACTTGGCCCTCGCGGTTAGGAAGTTTCTTCGGGGTCGTTCGACTTTTCTGCCTGGACCCCTTTCCCTCCCCGGATCACAATCGCCGGCTCCCGCCGTCGTTGAAACCTCGGCCTGTCAGATTGTTCTGGCCGCCAGCGATATCCGACTTTGTGAAATAATGGAAGAGAATACGCATCGCATGAAGTAGAAGGATTGTCTCTTGTCGAATCGAGTTTCAAGCAGTTCAAACACCTGGCGGTGGGCGCGGATCAAGCCGGTGCTCTTGCGGTCCGGTTTCTGGCTTTTCGTTCTGGCGCTTCTCTCTCCGCTTGCTCATGCTTCCGACGCTGCGCGGCCGTCGTTACCGGAGTACCGGTTGCGCTTTTATCACACGCACACGCGCGAGCATCTGGACATTGTTTACAAGCGCGGGGACACGTATATTCCGCAGGCTCTGGACCAGCTCGATCGCTTTCTCCGCGACCACCGCACGGGCGATGTGCGGCACTTCGATCCGCGGCTCTTCGATCTGCTCTACCATCTGACTGCGAACCTGCACGACTCCGGCGGAGAGATCGACGTGATCTGCGGATACCGCACGCCCTGGAGCAATGAGTTGCTGCGCACGCGCAGCGCGCACACCGGCGTGGCCGTGCACAGTCTTCACATGCAGGCTGAAGCCATCGACATCCGCCTGCCGGGCCTTCCCACCTCAGAGGTGCGCGATGCGGCGCTGCGCATGCAACGTGGAGGCGTGGGCTACTACCCCGTCTCCGACTTTGTGCATGTGGACGTGGGCCCGGTTCGCCGCTGGTAAACCGGCCTCTCTACCACGGATAGGGATAGCCCTGGGCAAGCGCCTTTTCAAGTTCCGCGTCGTGGCCGTAGATGTCGTCGTAGAAGTGAACCTGCCCGTCTTCGAGCACGACCACAGTTGCATAGACAATCAGCACCGGGATGGGGTGGGCGAGATTCACCTGTTGCGTGGTGGTGCCGTTCATCGCCTCATGAATGCGCTCGGGCGTCCACCCGGGATTGTCGCGCAGCACCCAGGCGGCCAGTTCGGCGGGCTTCTCCAGGCGGACGCAGCCGTGGCTGAAATCGCGACGCGACCGCGAGAACAGCTCCGTGGCCGGCGTGTCGTGCATGTACACGTTGTAGCTGTTGGGGAAGAGAAACTTCACCAGCCCCAGGGAGTTCTTCGGCCCCGGCCTCTGCCTGACGAAGAGCTTTCCGGCGCGCAGCTGCTCGATCGCATCGCTGCTCACTGCTGCTGAAGCGACGACATTCTGCTTGCTGTCCACGATCTCGAGATTCTCTCTCGCGAGGTAGGCTGGGTCGCGAAGAATGTGCGGAACGATCTCGGCTTTGGTGATGGAATATGGCACCTCCCAATAGGGACGGAAGACCACGTACCGCATGTTCTCGCTGAATACCGGCGTGCCGTGCCCGTAGGCCTTGCCGACTACCACGTTCATGGTCACGCCGATGTTGAAGTTTTTATCGTAAGCGCGGAGCCGGAACTCGGGAATGTTGGCGACGATGGGCGCGCTTTGATACAACTCGGGCAGCCACCGCCATCGCTCGAGAGTCAGTTGCATCTGCCGAACCCGGCTGCTCAGAGGAACATTGAGATCGGCCACTGTTTGTGCGTCAGGGTGACCTGTGACGTCCCGTCCCAGGCGGCGCTGAAAGTTCTTGACGGCATCGACCAGCGCGCCACTGTAGATGGGCGGCCCTGTTGGAGAGCCGGCCGAAACATCGGCACCCTGCGGCAGGTCGCCCGTCAGGCGCAAGAGCTGCGCCAGCCGCGGAACGCCGGCATAGGTATCGCCCGACACAATTGGCTTCTTCACCGCGGGGAGCTGCTGGCCATCGTCCTGCTTCGCGAGCCCGAGATACGTTTGCAAGGCTTGAATCGTGCGCCGGTATCCGGGATAGGGCGGTTCCACCGTGGCCAGCACGCCGTCAACGTCGCCTCCGTTCACGACGCGGTCTCTCAGAAACTCCGGCAGGTCGTACTTCTTCGACTCCTCGTCGAAGGCAAAGTCGAGATGCTTTGGATTCACTTTCCCGATGTGCAGGTCGGAGATGTAGCGCATGACGCAGACGGTCAGATCCAGGTCGAACCGCACGGCATCGGCATCGGCCGGCTGCCGCGTCGCCGGTTTCAGCCTGGCCAGCCGCGCGTCCCAGCGCGACCCGTCGTAGTCCTCCGCGGAGAGCCCCTTCAGCTCCGCCTGGCGCAGCAGTGCAATCACCTGCATGGCCTGCGCGGTCGGCTCGCCTCCCTTGACCCACCACAGCGAGTAGCCGTTGAAGCCGTAGAACTTCTTCAGGTGGTTGCTGTAGTCGCTGAAGTTCGGCCAGCGCAAATCGGGAGAATTACCGCTGTCGACCGCCTGGTGCAGCCAGGTCTGGCCCTCGGCACTCAGCGCCGATGCCCTCTGGGCGATCGCGCCCACCCCACCAAGCAGCGCCGCAAACACCAGTGCCGCCACCAATCCGGCGCTACGCCGAAGACGCAACTGATTCACTTGCCCCCCTTCTGAACCTGCTGCAATTCCATGCTGAACCTGAAGATTAGAGTACGAAAATTCGATTGCGGCGCCATCCTGCTGCCGGCTTCAGTAAGGATTCGCACCGGCGGCCGCGGTTGCAGGCCAATCGCTATCATATTTTGAATCGGTGTTCACGCCACATGGGCGGCGCCGGCGGCCGGCCTGACATCCGGATAAATTCAGGTGGATTATACAATTGCGCTGGCCGTCGCATCGTGAATCGCTGTGCCTCGCCAGAATGCGATCCGAATGCAAAGCGGACCCCGGTCTAGGAACCAACGGCGGTTTTGGCCGGGATTCCAGACTGGGAATAGGGGTTCAGTGACCACGGTTCGACGCGAAGACATTGCGGAGCGGCTGCTAAGAATCGGCAGACACGCTTGTCACACACGCCAACTTCGAGGAGGGATTTCTGGAGCAGCAGATCAAGCGGCCAGGCGGAACCGGCCCGCTCCCGCTCAATATAGTTCGCTCCCGCTCAACATAGTTCAAAGAGAAGCGGATCGCGGATCAAGCGTGCTCCCATCGCAGCTTAAGCGCGCCGTCGGAGTCGAACCAGAATTGACGTTCTGAAAAACCGAGCCCAAAGAGCGCCAGATTCTGGTCGTAATACCGGGGCGGAGTTCCGAACAATCCGGTCTGAGGATTGAGTTCGGATCGCACTCGCGACATCAGTTGATTCTCGGTTCGATCGTCGTGAAGAGCTTCGGCAAACGGGATCAGCGCGGCGGAAAATCCCACGGGACCGTTTGGATTTTCGATGGTCCCATCGGGCCGCGCCTTTTCAGGTGGGGTTGCATTTGTGCGGAGATAATTCTCCATTCCCGACAGCGACTTCAGCAGCGCATCTCGACTCTTCGTCGATTTGTCCAGCATGCCGGCCCAGAGATAAACACGGATCGCGTCGTAGCTACCTATCGTTGGCGCAGAATGAAGCCCTGTATTGGCTCTGAACTCCGTCCAGTCGGATACGAATCCGTGCGGCGCGGAAGCATCCACCAGCGCCGGAATCGTCTCGGCAACCTTTCCCCACGGGCCGCCAGGCATCAATTGATCGAGACGCAGGATAAGCTGCAAGGGCACGTAGCTCGCGTTCAACCGATAGGAATTGCCTTGCTGGAAGCCGCTCGGGCCGGGCGCGACGATGGTACCCAGATCGGGCACCTGCACCACCTCTTCCATTGCGATGCGGCGCGCCAGAGCCGTGCCGATTTTGGTATATCGCGGCTCGTTCCAGGCCTTGCCTGCTTCGAGAAGCGAATAAGCCATCCAGAGATCGGCGTCGGCGGCGGAATTCCTGTCGATCACGCCCCATTGATTGTTCGCGGCGCGGCCCCATAGCCACGCGGGCAGATTGGTGGACAGGTCGCCGGCGGCGAGATTCCGCTCTGTCCAGCGGAGCAGGCCGTCGAAGTGCGAACGATCGTCCGCAACCAGCGCGAAGAACATCCCGTAGGCCTGACCTTCCGAAGTGGTGCGATCGCCGGCATTGTGATCGATGACCCGCACCTGGCCGTCCATGAAATCGCGGACGTAGCTTGTCCAGAGCCCCTGCCAATCTTGCGCTCCACTCCTGGCGTGAAGGGCGGGTATCAGGCAAAGAGTGAGAAGCGATTTCAGTCTCATATCGTCTCGTTGGAGGGCGGAATTAGGATGACCCGTTAGATGCCCGTCGATTGGGGACGGTTTTCCTTTCTCGCTTCCCCATCCTACCGAGTGACTAAACAATTTCAAATCTGCACGTTGAAAAGTGAGAGAAACGCACTCGCTGGATTGAGCAACCAAATCGCTTCCGAACGCACCCAAAATACCATCGAAAGCGAAGAGAACTGACCGCGTAGGGGTGCCGCAAGCGCTTGAATAAAAAATCTCTCTAGATTGCAAGTAACCCTGCCCGAGAGGTGCATGAAGCAACCGGCGACAAAGCAGGATGGGTTTGAGAGAGAGCGACGCGTCTTCGACCAGCAGCGCCAGACAATTTCCGACCGGCGCCTCCTGGCGACGCGTTGAGGTGGACCGCATGAGTGGATCCGTACCCCGCCCAGGGACTGCCCCGCGAATCGGATCGGCTGTTTTAGGGATTCCGGCACTGGCTGCGGCACTCCTCCTGCTTCCGCTGATCGTCGTTCCATTGGCCTGGAGAGAACAGGCCATCATCGGGTCTGCGCTGATCCTGCTCGCATTGATTTTGAACACCGCTTCGCGTTCGCTTACCGTGACCACGTTGCTGATGGCGTTTTCAGTCTTCAGCACTCTTCGCTACGGGTACTGGCGCGTAGTTCAAACGTGGGAGGGAATGTCGAGTGCCGGTCACATTCATCGCTGGGACAATATCTTTGTCGTTCTATTGCTTCTTGCGGAGTTCTTCGCATTCTCCACCCTGGTCCTCGGCTACTTTCAAACTCTTCGGCCCTTGAAGCGGCCCCCGCTGCCGCTTGACGGAGACCCGAAGAGTTGGCCAACGGTGGATGTCCTGGTGCCGACTTACAATGAACCTCTCCACGTGGTGCGAGGTACGGTGCTGGCGGTGATGGCGATGGATTATCCTGCCGCCAAGAAGCGCGTTCTGCTGCTCGACGACGGGCGGCGAGACGAGTTCCGGGACTTCGCCGCGGAAGTGGGAGTGGAGTATGTCACGCGCGACAACAACGCCCACGCCAAGGCGGGAAACATGAATCATGCGCTCGAGCTCATAAGCGGCGAGTTCGTCGCAATCTTCGATTGCGATCACGTTCCGGCGCGGTCGTTTCTCGAGAAAACGCTGGGATGGTTTCAGCGCGAACACGATCTGGGGCTGGTGCAGACGCCGCATCACTTCTATTCTCCCGATCCGTTCGAGCGGAATCTGGGACAGTTTCGCAGGGTTCCCAACGAGGGAGAGCTGTTTCATCGGCTGGTGCAGGATGGCAACGACCTGTGGAACGCCAGCTTTTTCTGCGGGTCGTGCGCGGTGCTGCGCCGCGCCGCGCTTGATGATATTGGCGGTATCGCGGTGGAGACGGTCACGGAAGACGCGCACACGGCTCTGCGCATGCAGCGCAATGGATGGAACACCGCGTATATCAACTTTCTGCTGGGAGCCGGACTGGCGACTGAGAGCCTGGCCGCGCATATCGGCCAGCGTATTCGCTGGGCTCGCGGCATGACCCAGATTCTGCGCGTGGAGAATCCGCTGCTCGTGTCCGGGCTTACGCTTTCGCAGAGGCTGTGTTACTTCAACGCTACGACTCATTTCCTGTTTGCCGTTCCGCGGTTGATCTTTCTCATGATTCCGCTGGTCTATCTTGTCTTCGGAAAAGTGAACATATATGGCTACACCTGGGCCGTCGTGGCCTATGCGTTTCCGCACCTCGTGCTTTCGAGCCTCACGAATTCACGGGTTCAAGGCCGGCATCGTTATTCATTCTGGAATGAGATCTACGAAGTGGTGCTGGCGCCGTACATCCTATTTCCCACGCTGCTGGCGCTCATCAATCCGCGGCTGGGCAAGTTCAACGTAACGAGCAAGGGCGGCATCATTCGCCGCTCCTATTTCGACCGGCGGATTGCGCTGCCCTACCTGCTGCTGCTGGCATTCAATGTGGCCGGCCTGGTGATGGCCGAACACCGCTTCGTCGCGGATCCGGCTCATCGGGACACGGTGACCATGAACGCGGTGTGGTGCGCGTACAGCACCATGATTCTGCTGGTAGCCGCCTCGGTTGCTTGGGAGCGAAGATCGCTGCGATCGGGCGCTTGCCTGCGCGCGACACTGCCCGCTTCGCTGAAGCTTGCGCACGATCGGTCGTTCGACGGCAACACCGTTCTCCTTTCGCGCTCGAGCGTAACCGTGAAATGCGACCAGCCGCTGGAACTGGCGCGAGGCATGTCGATCTCACTTGTGCTCGGCGATCGAAGATCGCAGTGCGAAGTTTCGGCGCTGGTGGCGCACTCCGCGGGGAGACGCCAGCATCTCTTCCTTCCCGATCTCTCCGCGGAGCAGGAGTGCGAGATTGAAAAACTGCTGTATTCGCGCCGAAAGGCGAGACGCTTATTGCACGAATCCCGGCCGGACGACCGTCCACTGCGCAGTCTCGCGCAGATCTTCTTCCTCGCGGTTCGCGCGGTGGCGATCGTGCCGCTCGGCCTCTTCGTGCCTTCACCACGAGCCCAAGCCGATCCGATGCCATCGGGGCGAAGAAGTTGGGCAGCATCCATTGTGCTTCCATTTCTGCTTGCCGGGACGATGCTGGTTCCTCGACCGGTGCAGGCGCAGAGCCAACGGACGGAACGGACGAGAACACATACGGGTCACTCTCGAACCATGCGGGCGCAAACGATCCAGGCCCGAACGATTCAGGCCCAAAGCGTCCGGCCCCTAATCGTCCAGCCCCAGACCATGCAGCCGGCCGACTTTCACGATGAGTTCGAACTGAGTCTCGCCGGCGGCGCGAAGGTGCTTGTGCTCGAAAAGAACGGCGCGTCATTGAACCTGTTCTTCGGCGAACCGGTCACGAAGATCACCACACAGGCGGTTCTCAAGCTCACTTATACGGCATCCGATCTGGGCATGAATCTGGGCATGAATGAGGCCCGGCTTGAATTGACGCTGAATGGCGCCGGCGTGGGATCGATCGCGCTCACTCCGGGATTCGCGCGGCAGACAGAGTTCGCCCTGCCCACCGACCTGCTGACAAACGACAACACGCTTTCGATCGAACTCGAGGAGACCTGTTCAACTTGCGGTGGGAAGCCCGAACCCAGGGTGATCCTCGATCCGCACAGCACGATCATTATCTCCGGTACCCGGCTGCCGCTGGCGAACGATCTTTCGCTGCTTCCTCTTCCATTTTTCGACTCGTCCGGAGTGCGGTCGTGGGATTTGCCTGTGGTCTTTGGCGAACGACCCGATAACAGCACCCTGGAAAGCGCCGCGCTCGTCGCGTCGCATTTTGGAGTGCTTTCAGACGTCCGCGGTGTGCACTTTCCTGTCAGTGCGAGCGAGTTCCCCAAAGGCAACGCTCTTGTCTTCGCTGTGCGCCAATCGCCGCTGCTCTCCGGCCTGTCATTGCCGTCGACGCCGGGTCCGCTGCTTGCCATGCGTGACAACCCCAGCGACCCTTACGGCAAGCTGTTGATCGTTACCGGCGATGACTCCGACGATCTGCTCGATGCGGCTCGTATGCTGGTCGCAGCGAGTTGGATGCCGCACGTGAATAGCCTTCGCGCCCACGCGATTCAGATTCCTTCACTTTCGGCGTACAGCGCTCCCCGCTGGCTGCGGGCTGACGGTCCGGCTGCGATCGGCGCCTACACCACCGACGAACGCCTCAAGTCGCACGGCACCGGCTCGCTCGATCTTTACTTTCGACTGCCGCCCGATCTGTTCCTGCGCGACCGGCAATCGGTTCCGCTCTTGCTGAAATACGAATATGGAGGGGCGCCGGAGGGAACGCGTCCCGCGCTGCATTTGCGCCTGAATGGCAAGGACGTCGATACCGTTCAGCTCAGGCCGGCTACTGCCCCGGTTGAGCAATCGGAGATCGTTCGGTTGCCGACGGGCAGTCTGCTTCCATTCACGAATACGCTCACCGTCGACTTCTACTTTGAGGGCAATACTCCGCCGGCGGCGCACCCGTTTTTCGCGATTCATCGCGACTCGTCGCTCGATCTTGGCGGGCTTCCCCACGCGGTTCTGCTTCCCCGCCTGGAGCTGTTCGCGGACGCGGGATATCCCTTTACGGAGTGGCCTGACCTCGGTCGGACTGCGGTCATCATGCCCGACTCTCCGACGCCCACCGATTACGAAACGCTGCTGGATATGGCCGGCTTCTTTGGTGCGCAAACTGGTGCGCCGGCGACGCGGCTGATGGTTTCCAGCGCCGATCATCTGGAACAGGTGCGGGACAAGGACCTCGTGTTGATTGGCGCGCGGGATGCTCAGCCACTGTTGTCAGAGTGGGCAAGCGCGATGCCGGCCGGCCTGTCCGGGGCCGGGATGCAGGTGCAGGAAGCGCCGGAGTCGACTCTGTTTCTCCATTCGGAATGGCCGTTCCGAAGCTATGACGCCCGAAGATTGGAAAGCATGATCGGCGGCGACCGCGACAAAGGCGATCTCCTCGTGGAGAGCTTCGTTTCGCCTTTGCGCGGGCATCGCGAAGTGGTGGCCATTGTTCCCGGCGGCTCCAACGCAATTGAGGCTGTGCGCGCTCTGTTTACGCCGTCGGAGCGACAAGGTCCCGTATATGGAGGTGTGGCCGTTTCTCAAAACGGGCAATTCGAATCTTTCCTGGTGGGTACGCAAGCCTATCAGGCCGGCGAACTCGATCGATATCAGAACGCCAGAGTTCTGCTCATAGAGGATTACTGGATTATTCCATTATTCGTGCTATTTTTCGCATTGTTGATAGTTGCCTGGGTTCGCTGCAGTACTGAGCGCGTTGCCGCCGAGCGGTTGGCAGCGTGGGAAACCTAACCGAGGCTGACTACAATGACACGATTCATCCGTTTTCAACTTGTGCTGATCCTCGCATCGGCGGTAGCCGTACCAGCGCCGTCACAAACCCAGGGCGGAGTCGACATCCTGCTCGCGAAGGCGCGCTCTCTCGAGCTGCGCGGCCGCATCGATCTGGCGGCCGAGAACTGGCACAAGGTTCTGCTGGTCAATCCCAATCAGACCGAAGCCCTTGCGGGCCTGGCGCGCGCCGCCAAAGAGAATGGCCAGACCGACGAGGAGCGTTCGTACGTGGATCGTCTGCGCAAGATCAATCCACATGACGGCGAGATTGCCGCGGTGGAGAAATTGCACGTCTTCACGCCTGAAGAGCGCAACCGGCTCGACGAGGCGGGACGGCTGGCAATGCAACACAAGCCCGATGACGCGATGAAGATTTATCGCGAGGTTCTGGGAGACCAGCCGCCGCCGCTCGGAAAGTGGACTCAGCCGTACTATGAGACCGAAGCCGCCAGCACCGGAGGAAGTGCGAAGGCGATCTCGCAGCTTCGACAGCTCTGCGCGCAAAATCCCAATGTCGAAGCCTATCGTCTGTGGCTCGCTTCGCTGCTGACGTACGATCCGAAGACGCGCATGGAAGGGCTGCAGATGTTTGCGTCCATCAAGGATCCCAGTGCCGCCGAGCAGGCGCGCGCACCATGGCGGCAGGCGCTTCTCTGGGAGAAGGAGAATCCGGAGGTGCTCGCGCCGATGGAAGCTTACCTCCAGCGCTATCCCGACCAGGATCTGCAGCCGATCGTGGTTGCGCTTCAGGCCAAGCAGCAAGAGAACGTTGCCGACGCGGACAAGGAGTTGGCCTTCAAGGCTCTTCGCAACAAGGATATTGAGACAGCAGCGGCGAGGTTTACCGAAGTTCTGCGTCAATCGCCCAACGATGCCAATGCCACCATCGGTCTCGGCTATGTTCGCCTCGACCAGAAGCGCTTCAGCGACGCATTGAGCCTGTTTGACAAGGCGCGCACACTCGCTCCGCAGAGACAGGATGCCCGCGACGGATACGACAGCGCGCGATTCTGGCTGGCGATGGAGCGCGGCGCCGACGGGCAGCGGCTGAATCAAGCGGAAGTTGCGGTGATGGCATACCAGGAGGCGCTGAGTCTGCGGCCAATGGATAACGGAGCGCTTCTCGGGCTCGCGCATGCGCTGGTGCGCCAGCACAAGTTTGCCGATGCCGAAGCGAGGTTCCAGCAGGTTCTGAACCAGGACCCGCACAATGCCGACGCAATGGCGGGCCTGGGGTTCGTGCGCCTGAATGAAGGACGATTTGGCGACGCATCGAGACTCCTTGCCAATGCGCATAAGCTTGACCCGTCGCGCAAGGACGTCGATCAGGGTTATAACAACGCGAAGTTCTGGGGAGTTATGAACCAGGCAGCGGAGGATCTCAAACGGAATCAGGTTGCGAAGGCCGTCGACGCCTATCAACAGGCTCTTGGGCTGAACCCCAACAACAAGGACGCGCTGGTGGGGCTGGCGAATGCCTCTCTGCGCGCCGACGACTTTCCTTCGGCAGCGAAGACGTATTACCGGCTGGCCGCGTCCGAACCCAGCGATGAATCGAGCTGGCTCGGGCTGATCAACGCGCAGATAGGCGAGAATGCCCCACAGGCGGCCATTTCGACTTTGCAACAAATTCCGGCAACGGTGAAACAGAAGCTTGAGACCCGTTCCGACTACCTTTCGGAAATCGCGCTTGCGTATGACGAGGCGAATCAACCTGACTCAGGCGACCAGTTTCTGCACCGCGCGATGTTGATCGCCGGCCGGTTCGATTCCGATGAAGCGCTCGGCCTTCGCCTGCAGATTGCCGGCAGATTCATGGAGCAAAACCAGGCAGGAAGGGCAATCGAGATTTACCGGGAGGCGACGCGGTCGCATCCGGACAACCCCAGCGGCTGGGAGGGACTGGTCGGCGCCTACACGCGCCTCGGCGTCTTTGCGCAGGCGATAGACACTGTGCGCTCCATGCCGCGGCTTTCCTACAATGCGGCGATGAAACACACAGGATTCCTGGACTCCGTTGCCGTTTTGTACTCGAACCAGGGACAGTGTGCAGAGGCGGAGCATTTTTTGCTGCAGTCTCTGGCCTTGGATCGATCGAAGGGAAACCAGTCTTCCGAAGGCACGCAGCTTCAACTGGCCGACATCTGGATGCGAGAGCACAACTACGATGGCGCACGCGCTCTCTTGAGCAACATCGTGCTGGTGAATGCGAACTCTGCCGATGCGTGGCGCGGCTACCTTGCTGTGCTGCACCAGCAGGGCGCCGACCGGACGCTCGTGGGAGAGATTGCGAACATTCCGGCGCCGGTGCGGACGCAGCTTGAAACCGATCCGAATTTTCTTATCCTCGAAGCAACAGCGTACTCGAACAGCGGCCGCAATCAGGACGCACTTCAGTTGTTGCAGGAAGCCCGTTCGAGATACGCGGCTAAGCGGCGACTTCCGCCCATGGTTCTGGATATTCAGACGGCGTGGACAATGCTTGCCGTTTCGGTCGACGCGCCGGGTCTGGGCGATCTGCTGCTGAACGACAAGAGACGAGCCGATCTCACAGTGAAAGAGCGCGGAGTGCTTGAAGCGATCTATTCGGACTGGAGCGTGCGCCGCGCCGAGCGCGCCTTCGCAACCAAACCCGAACTGGCTTTCTCCATTCTTACGGATGCCGGACGCGAGTATCCAAAAGACCGCGATATCAACGCGGAGCAGGGGTCTTTGTATCTGAGAGAGCACGACAAACTGAAAGCGCTCGATCTCTTTGAGGCATGGGGCATGGTTGGAGCGCAGGCTGGGGACTACCGCGTCGCGGCTGGGGCAGCTCTTTCCGCGCATAAGTTCAATCTGGCCGACCAATACCTTCGGCGAGGGCTGGCAAAGTTTCCCCACGATCCCGAACTGATGCACATGACAGCCAGGCAGGATATTGCGCGCGGGAACTACGACGAGGGGGAACAGGAATTAAAGTCGGCGCTCGAGGCCATGCACGACCAGAACACATTCGCACCAAAGGCGGCGCCGGCCACGATGGGCGCAGACTCAACCACGGTTGACGATGGCTCGCTATCGACTCACGGCAATTCGAGCGACGCGGCAGGTTCGACGGGGTCTGCCCCGCCGTGCAGGACGGAGGCGTCTCGCGGCGCAACAAATGAAGGTCGCATTCGACCGACCAGCCTGGTGTTCTCCGTCTCTCACGGGCATCGCACCTATCTGCGCTACGCGGCTTTTCAGGAATCGCAGCGACAGGAGCCACCCCAACCTCAGCCACAGTCTGTGCAAGAGCAGGGGCAGCCACAGCAGCAACCGCAGCCGCAGCAAGCGCAGCAACTCCAATCTCAGCAGCCTCAGCAGCAGGAGAAGGAGCAGCAAGTGGAGGATGAAGTCGAGGCCGTGGACGACCGCAATACACCTTTGGTCAGTGTTGGCACTGTGGGAACGGGACGCCTTGGAGACTCCGGAATCGATCGCCTCATCGTCACCGACAGCCTTCTCGGCTCCGCGTACACAGTTTCGAACCAGGTCCGATTCGGCGTGGAGGGACACGGGATCTATGCTTTGAGCGGAACACCGGACGGAAGTTCAAAACTGTTGTTCGGCACTCTGCCGGCGGGTGCGATGTTCGGCGATCAATCGAAGACGGGCTACTCCGCCCTTGGGCAAATTTCGACGAACACTTTCGGAATGGCCTTCGGTACGTCTCCGCAAGGTTTTGCCGTGCACAACCTGATCGGCGGATTACGCTATCGGCCGGCCGGTGGATGGCTGTCGATCGAAGGTGTGCGCGACAGCGTCAAAGACAGCCTGCTTTCCTATGCGGGCTCGCGCGATCCCGGCACGGACATGCGGTGGGGAGGGGTGGTGGCCAACACCGCCACGGTCAGGCTGGACACGGCGCCGCCTACTCCACACAACAGCGTCTACAAAACCATCGGCGGATATGCATCCGGCAGCTATTCGTTCGTTCAGGGATTGAATGTACCTCACAACTGGAGCATCTCGGGAAATGCCGGATTGTACTGGCAAATTGTGCAGGGTCTCACCCTGGGCGCGAACGCCAGCGCGATGCACTATGACAGGAACCTGAAATACTTCTCATTCGGACAGGGAGGATACTTCAGCCCGCAACAGTACTACCTCGCGTCCATACCGATCTCGTGGTATTCGCGCCATCCCCGCTTCGAGTACGAAGTCAAGTTCAGCGGCGGGGTGCAATACTTGCAGGAAGACGCGTCGCCGTTCTATCCGGTTTCGCCTGGTACTGCCACCGTTAAGCAAGGCACTTATGCTTCCGATAGCAGTGCGGGACCGAACTACGACGCAGATGCGCGCATGGGCTACCGAGTGGCTCCGCACGTGTATCTGGGCACCTTTGCTACCGCGAATAACTCCAGGGACTACTACACGCAGAGCGCCGGATTCAGCCTGAAATTCATGATGGATCCGATTCCGACAAACACCGACCTGCAAGTGAACTCGATTCCGGATTGGACTGGACATCAGCCGTTCTCTGTTCATTGAAATACTTGTCAGACCCGCCCGTTGCAGGACGCCGGGTTCGGATGAAACGATCGAGGTATTACGGGTGTGCCCCGCCAAAATTCGATCCGGGCGAAGATTTGCGCAGATCGAAATTGTGAATAGACTCAACGTCATTGCAACTAGCAAGGCGCTGCCGCAGATTCCATGTACGCCGGGCTCACATGTAGGGTGCCGACGTTACCGGACTCCTGGAATGGTACAAACAGGCACGATAGGTGTAGACTGGGTGCCGTCCTTGAAGTCAAGGAGAAGATTTCGATTGATTTCGGGTGCACGGCAGGTCGCTCGCTGACCTCGACGAAGTTTTGGGATGGAAGATCTCAATCGCACAATCGAAGATGTTCGAGTTAGCCTGGGCAGGCTTTGATTTGTTCAATGGTCGCATCTGCTCAGGGCCTGACGGTACCACCGCGCAAAAGCATTTCATTTGGCAAGATGCAGTGTGCGCTCAAATTCATCTCTTAAGCGCCGTTTGAATATTTGAAAGTTGCCTCCTGACGAAATATGCGAGAAGGATGCCCTTGTCCTTGAGACTTCGAATAGAACTCAACAGCTCCCTCGCTCCGGAATGAAAACAACACAAAATTGAAGGAGAAGGACCTATGTTCCCCAATGGCAGCTTCCACAAGTGGCTGGTGCTCGCGGCAGCCTGTGCAACAACATCTTTGCTCTCCGCTTCAAGCGTTCAAGGGCAGCAGCGCCTTTTGACGCGGCACGTGCGCGAAGCCGTGGTGAATGGACAGGCGCCGCTGATGCACGCCATGCCTCCCGCACAACGCTTGCAACTCGCCATCATGTTGCCCCTGCGTAACCAGGCGGAGCTGACCAACCTGCTTCGCGACCTCTACGATCCTCAAAGCTCGCGCTACCACCAGTATGTTTCGGTGCGGCAATTCACCGACAGTTTTGGACCAACCCAGGCGGATGACGACGCCGTGGTCCGCTTTGCTCAAGCTAATGGCATGACCGTAACCCGCACCACTCCCAATCGCATGGTTATCGATGTCACGGCCCCGGTAGCGAGCATCGAAAAAGCGTTCCATGTCAAGATGGGCGTGTATCGGCATCCCAGTGAAGACCGCACGTTCTTCGCGCCGGATCGCGAGCCGACGGCCGACCTGAGCGTGCGTCTCTGGCACATCACGGGGCTGGACGACTTTTCGCCGCCGCGACCGCTGCTGCGCTTCGCCGCAAAGAACAAGCTGCATGAGAACCAAACCGGCTCGGGGCCGGGCGGGCAGTTTCTGGGCAGCGACATGCGCGCGGCCTATTACGGAGGCACCGCGCTTACGGGCGCGGGCCAGTCCATCGGCCTGTTCGGATTGAACTTCAACTTGACCGATGTGGAGAACTATTTCAGCTCCATTGGACAGCCGTTCAATCCTGCCACCGTGGTCACCGTCTCAATCGACGGATACGACACGTCGTGCGGCTCCTGCAACGACGGCGAACCGATCGCAGACATTGTGCAGTCGCTCTCGATGGCGCCGGGCGTGGACGCAGTCATCGAATACGAAGCATCGAACGATGTCGACACATTCACGCAGATGGCGACCGATAACATCGCCAAGCAGTTAAGCGCTTCTGTGGGCTGGCTTCCCGCGGACCCGACATCGGACGAACCGATCTTCCAGGAGTTTGCAGCGCAGGGTCAGAATCTGTTCGTTGCCAGCGGCGACAGCGGCGCTTATTCCCTTCCCGGCTGCACCGGTAACTGCAACCCCGCGTTCTATCCCGAGGATGATCCGTACGTGACGGCGGTCGGCGGAACGCACATTACCACCAACGGCGCGGGCGGCGCGTGGGAGTCGGAGATTGCGTGGGGCGGGACGAATCCCGTCCTTGCCTGCGCCAATCCCACCGGAGGCAGCAGCGGCGGCTACAGCACCAACGGATTCAGCATTCCCGCTTATCAGCAGCTTCCTGGCGTGATCGACTCGTCGAACCAGGGTTCGCCTACGTTGCGCAACGTCCCCGATGTCTCGGCTGAAGCGGACTGCGACAACTGGTGGTGTGCCGGTGGAACCTGCCAGGGAGGAATCGGCGGAACGAGTCTTTCCACGCCGCGCTGGGCGGGATTCCTGGCGTTGGTCAATCAGCAGGCGGCGCAGAGCAACGCGCCTTCCGCGGGCTTTCTCAATCCGACTGTTTACGGCGTCGGCACGGGCTCGAGTTACGACAGCGAGTTTCACGACATCACCAGCGGCAGCAACAATAACGGATTAGGACAGCAGTACAACGCAGTAACCGGGTTTGACCTTGTGACCGGCTGGGGAAGCCCGCAAGGACAGGCGTTGATCGACACCCTGACGCCAGCGGCCACGGCTCCCTACTTTGCGCTTTCGGCCACGCCTTCAACCCTGACGGTTCCGACTGGCTCCACGGGCGCGACCAGCACGATTGAGCTCACCTCGGGCAATGGCTTCAGCGGCACCGTCGATCTGACGGCTAATATCCTCGGCGCGCCTCCGGGCGTTTCGGCCAGTCTCAATCCGACTTCGATCTCGGGCACCGGTTCCTCGATGCTGACTGTGACGCTGAACGGAACCGGGCCGGGAGGCAATCTGGTTCTGGTCGTCACCGGCACAAGTTCGAGCGGCGTGCTGACGCAGTCGGCTTACGTCACACTGAAGCTGCCGACGTTTTCGCTCTCGTCTTCGCCCAGCGCGATTTACATCGATCAGCGCGGCTCGGCAACCGCGACTGTGAGCGTAACGCCCGAGAACGGCTTTGACGGCAAAGTGACGTTCGCTCCCGTGACCGGCATGCCCAGCGGTGTGAGCGCGTCTCTGCGACCGGACAAAACCTCGAGCAAGAGCACGTTGACTCTGGCGGCCCGGGCTATGACACCCACCGGACCGGCGGTGCCGCTCGCGCTTTCGGGAACATCGGGCGACATTGTGCAGAGCACGTCATCAATCACGCTGACCGTGAGCGCAGCAACCGGAACCGGCGGCGCGGGGTGGCCGCTCAATATCTCATCAGCGTACAACCTGAACGCCATCTACACCGACGGTACGACCATCACTACCAGCGGGATCGATGGCTCGGGCGACGCGTATTCGGCAAATCTGCTGACACCTCACCGCATTCTCAACGGCGTCCAGTTCAACTTCGGACCCGCGAACCGGCCCGATGCCATTGCCGGCGCGGGCCAGACGATCAAATTGCCTCCCGGATGGTTCTCAACGCTGCAGCTGCTGGGCACCGGCTTCGACGGGAACCAGTCAGGACAGACCATCACCGTGACTTACATGGATGGCACGACCTCGCAGTTCACGCAGAGCTTCAGCGACTGGTTCTCTCCGGCTTTCAATACCAACGAATCCTTCGCCGTGGTCATGCCGTATCGCAACCTTGCCGACGGAACGAAGGACAACCGTCCCTTCAACCTGTACGGATACACGTTCGTCCTGGACAGCCACAAGATCGTCAAGAGCGTCACGTTACCTGACGATCCGCAGGTTGTGGTGCTCGCAGCGACTTTGACCACGCAAAGCCTTGGCGACCAGGCGCTGCTTGACCTGTCGCGCAAATTCAACCTGGCCGGCATCTACGACAATGGTGTAACCTTCCCGGCGACGGGCGGCATGGACGGCGGCGGTGACGGCTGCACGCTGCCCAACGGCTGCGCCGACGCTTACTCGGCACAGCAACTGGGACTATCTTCGACGGAGCCTCCGCGGCTGACCACGAAGGGCATCCGATTTGAATTCGGGCCGGTTAACTCAAACGACTGCACTACGGCGTGCGTTCCTGACGAAATCGATCTGGGGCCGAGCCCCGGCGCTGCGATTCATGTGCCCTTCGAAAAACAGAGAGCCTACTCGACGATGACATTGCTGGGAACGGCGGTTGACGGCAGCCATACCGGAACAGTTACGGTCAAGTACACGAACGGTTCCAGCGAGACTTTCAACCAGACCTTCAGCGACTGGTGTTCCTACGGCGTGAATGCGAACGAAAGCGTGGCTGTAGGCGGCATCGAGCGGATCAACAGCGACGGTACGCTCAACGGCGTAGGCTGCAACCTCTATGCCTACACCTATGCTCTCGATCCCAACAGGAGGGTGCAAAGCATCACGCTAACTAACACCGACCAAACCAGCGAGTCGTTCGTTCTCGCGGTCACTTTGCAACCGGATGAAGCAGAAAGACGACGCTGAGACAATCGATAAGTGTGGCGATGGTCAGGCGCGGGGCGGCAGGAATAACCTGCCGCCCCTCTTGCGCCAGGTAACGGCCTTTAAGGTCTGCGATTCCGCCGCAAACCCTTCTTAAATTGGTACCGGAGAACGTTAGGTCCCTATCGGGACTGCCCCGTCGCAACAAGTGTGGCTTGTCGCAGGATCTTTTGCGGGGCAGTTTCGATAGGGTCGTTTGAAGTAAGTCGCTGGCGGGACTGACGCGGTGATCTACC
>JBAUBR010000220.1:0-2386 GCA_049676965.1 Occallatibacter sp. | reverse complement strand
CGAAGGCCGATGGGCGGCAACGTCCGTTGGGCATCGCGGCACTGGAAGACAAAATCGTCCAGCAGGCCGTGGTGACGATCCTCAATCAGATTTATGAGGTCGACTTCAAGGGCTTCTCCTACGGGTTTCGTCCGGGGCGCAGTCCCCATCAAGCGCTCGATGCGCTCGCTGTGGGACTGGAGCGGAAGAAGGTGAACTGGGTGCTTGATGCGGACATCCGTGGCTTCTTCGATAACATGAGCCACGCGTGGACGACTAAATTCATCGAGCACAGGGTGGCCGATCGCCTAATACTTCGCCTGATCCGGAAATGGCTCAAGGCGGGGGTGTCGGAGGACGGCCAGTGGTCGGAAACGAAGCAGGGTACTCGCTTGGTTTCGCCCTTTTCTGTGCCCTCGGTGACGATGGCCTCGGTGGTGAACTTGCAGGTTTTGTATTCGGGCAAATCGCGCTCATTCTTGCGCTGCGGTTTGTCCTGCCGGATTTCGACGTACTTGTTGCGCGGGATTGCCGTGCTGCCGTCTTTCGGCTGGCCGTATGCCGTGCTGATCTGAACGAGCTTCGGCTTGGCCGCAGCGGTCTGCTTGATGTGTGCTTCGACCTTGGCCGCGTAGCATTTCGGATCGCTGCATGAATCGGGCTGGTTGGCTCCGATTTCTGCAAAGAGCAGCGTGTTGTGGCCGGTGCGCTTGGGACAATCGACACAGGAACCGGCCTCGCGCACAAGCTGCGCATCATCCTTAGAGAACGGCGCGGCTGCAAGCTCCAGCAATATATTGTGCTCAATCCACTGCTGAAGATGGCGGACCGGGAGCAGGATTCGCTTGGGCTTGCTGCCGTTGATATAGTTTTTTTGGCACCGGGCTCTCCGTGGGCAAACTGGTAGCCGCCGATCACGATAGCGATCAGGCTGGCGACTTTGGCGATCGTTCCGGTGAAGAGGGTTTGAAGATTGGTGAATCCTGTGTCGAAGGGTGTGCCGCTCTGCGCGAGCGCCAGAGCGGGAAAGAGAACGAGCAGAGCAAAGAGGGTGACGGATTGACGGATCTGGCGCGGCCGTCGCCACGAGGCGAGGCGGCGCCGAGACACTGACGGGAAAAGAGCGTTCATCGGGCACCTCCAGCGGCCTGTGTTCAGGCCGCGATATGCCGCGAACTTAGCTCGCAGTTTCGCTCGGAGTCCAATAACCTTTTGGTTTTGGACTATAACTTGTCGGGTGTTGTGAGTGGAGCGCGTCGTGATGCAGTCCACGACCTTCACCCAAAGAGGACGGTACGGTCTACGGTGCTGATTAGATCAAGAGGGGTGCACGGTGCCCTCACGTAGCGCGGAGATGGATTACGCGGCTGAGGAGATCAGGAGGAGGAATTAGATTTCCGAGGAACTCGAACTTGTGACCCTTGAGGCTGGCGTGTCGCACGAGCGATCTGCTGCTGACCTCTTCAGGAAACGAGAAGAACGCGAGAATCTGAGACATGACACAAGATTTCATCCCCACGAGAATGGATGACTTTGGTGGCGGCCAGCTTCTTCTCCAGTGAGCTTGGCGTCCGTGGGACGATGCGGCTTCCCAACCGCAAAGAAGAACTGGCGCGAGGACAGCGTAGCTCATCGGTCGATCTCGTGCATTACGACTGTCGTAAAGCCAGACGCAGAAGACGATAGCGGGAAAGAGCATGTCGAGTGCGATTTTACGCAGAACGCGTAAATATCAACGCAGATTGCGTAATGTAACGCACCGCTTCGAGTGCATCCAGTGTATTCATTTTTGTCACTACCGTTCGCCACTTGCGCCTACTGGGAGTTGCTGGCGCTGACCACTCTGGACGGCTGTAACCCTTTGAAGCATAAGGGGAAGCCTCATATTTTCGAGGGGTTGTCAGGGGGCGGTGGGAAGTCCGGGGTCAAGATGGTGTGTCTACCGGCGCGTTCAGCTGCAGCTTGCCCTCGTCGACCATTTGCATGATGGCCCATGCCATCGGCGTTTTTGACAGGGAACCAACATTGAATTTGGTTTCGGTGGTCATCGGGATCTGGGCCGACAGATCGGCGAAGCCGAATCCCTTTGTCCAAACCACCTCGCCCCCGCGGATCAGTGCGACCGCCGCGCCTGGCACCGAGTATTCGCCCAGTGTTCTAGGGTCTTGACGAGGAGATTCACGCTCGTATAATGCATCTGAACTGACGGACAAAGATTGCCTTCATCCACGCTCAGGCAAGGAGGTACCGGCTCAGCAATTTGCGAATAAGGCAAACCGTGAAAAGTTCCTCGGCTCGTCTCGAGTGTTGTTACGGACCTAGTTCCAGACTTCCTGAATCCGCCCATCTTCGATCCGCAGAATCTCGAAATGATTGCGCGTGTATTCTCGCGTCGGATCAGAAGGAT
>JBAUBR010000219.1:0-10691 GCA_049676965.1 Occallatibacter sp. | reverse complement strand
GTCAATGCTGGAGGAGCAAAACGAGTTTCTTCTCAGAGATCTGAAATCAGTGGAAGAGTCATACGGAACAGATGTCCTCACTTTGACCGTGGCTTGCGGCTATCTTGATCGATTGCTCACGAATCCCAAGATCGAGCGTTATATGGCCCGGTATCACGTGGATATTCTTCAGGCCATTCAGAAACTATTGCCGGACAATGGGAAACGGGTCGCAGTTTCTGAAAGCGGCCATCGATAAGAAAGCGATGTCCGCTTGCCTCCGTTCATTTCCCATCGTTCGCACGGCCTTTATACACAGCGATAGTATGACGTGCCTCCTGGCGGTGAGCTACCCGCAAGCTGCCTGCCAGACAGGTGCAGCTCGGTCCGGGCAGCGATATTTCCCTCGCGTTGTCGCGAAAATCAGCGTTTGCGGCCACTCGTAGACAGCTAATTCTTATCGGCTGGCGAGTGCCGTGAACGAATCTGATGCAACCGACTTGCTAACGGCGCTCTATGACCGCTGGTACATGGCGCTTGTCCGCTATGCACTCCGGACGACCTGCAACTATGAACTCGCTGAAGACCTTGCACAAGACACTTTCATGCAGCTTTATCAAGCATTGAGAGCCGGCAAGAGCATCGAACATCCAAAGGCGTGGACGATTTGCGTATTGCGCCGAGCGATGAACAGGCAACTGAAGTACAGAAATTTGCATGAGCAGCTTGATGAATTGGAAATAGCAGTAGCACCTATGGCAGAAATGTTTGGCTCCGCGGATGTTCGGAGCCTTCTTTCAGTGCTCTCACCGCGCGAAGAGGAAGTCCTGTTGCTCAGACTCGAGACACTGAAGTATCGCGAGATCGCCGAGCAGTTGGGGATAAGCATAAACTCTGTCAATACTCTTCTGGCACGTGCATTACGAAAGCTCCAGGAAGCGACATCGCGGCACGTCAATGAAGAGAGGACCAAGAGATATGCTAAGAAACCGATCACGCGAGCATCCTAACGATGAAATCCTTCTGGCCTATATGGACGGCGAGGTGTCCAATGCGCGAATGCGTGCTGTTCGAACCCACCTTAAGATTTGTTGGAAATGTCGCGCCGCATTGGCGGAGCTGGAGTCTCAGGCAGAGACCATTTCGCGCCTCCTGGCCGAGAAGTCGCAGGATGAAATCGATCGATCTGTTCAGGCGCGAGAGAAATTTTTGCGATGGAGGGCTGATTTTGAAGCCCGGCAGAGGTTTTTCTTCAGATGCCAGCCGCCTCAATTGGATAGATATGTTGCAGGCGCTGTTCTTGCGTAGAGCGAGGCTCGCGGCGCGCGTCTGCAGTCTCCGACAACGACAAACTGCGCTATGCGTCCACTAAAGCTCAGAATCCGTGGGGCAGATGAACTTTGCTTCGACCGCTCTGGGCAAGCGCGATAGACGATTCCATTCGGAAGAATATGCCGTGAGAACGACATGAAGAAGAAACCAGGCAGTCAGCCGTTACGTTGTGCGATCTACGCCCGCACCGCCACCGTGAAGAAACCCGATGAAGATAACTCCATCACTCAACAAGTTGAGAGGTGCAAACGCTTGGCCAAAGAAAAAGAATGGATCGTTAGTGATTATTCCATCTTCGCTGATTCTGGACAGTCCGGATTAAAGGTGAACTCAGGCCTGGAGGATCTGATGCGTATCGCCGCTGTCAATCCGAAACCATTCGACGTCCTGCTATGCACTTCAATCGACAGGATCGCGCGGGACACTGATCTTGTGATCCGAATCCATGAAGGCCTCAAAGCGTTTGGCGTTGAAATGCACTTTGCGGAGCATGGCGATATCCCGGTTTGAAACAAGGCACCCTGCTCATGCTGCGGGCTTCAACCCATTATTCTTCGATTTGAGGGAGAGTTGAACGGTCTGTTCATTCGCGCAATGAGCAAATCACATCACGTCAACTCAGGATTATCATACGAGGGAGGACGGTATCTCAATCTAATGGAGCCCTAAAGCCGTGACGTCCATTGATCAGGTCTCAATCGCCGGCTTCTCTGAACCCATAAGGCTCGTCGAATTGCGCGAGACACGGTGCGCGAGTGTGCCCGCTCATGCTGGCATCTACCTGATCGAAAGAGAGCCTGAGAGCGTTCCCCAATTTCGAATCCAGAGTACTGGTGGCTGGTTCAAAGGCCAAGATCCCAATTGCGCGTTGGACGTCATCGAGGCAAAATGGGTAGGCAGCGCCAACATACTCTATATCGGTAAAGCTGCAGGCAAGAAGGGACTCAAGAGCCGCTTGCGTCAATTGATCGACTTTGGCAATGGAAAGCCAGTCGGCCACCGTGGAGGCAGGCTGTTGTGGCACTTGCAGGACAGCGAAGAATTACTTGTGCGCTGGCGCACCTGCACGGCGGATGAGGCTGATCGCGCAGAGACGACGGCAATAGCTGATTTCAGGAGGTCGCACCGGGGCCAACGTCCCTTTGCGAATATGAACAAATAGGGTAAGCGGCGCCGCCGATGGTGAACTGCAAAACGGAACGATGTTTCCAATGGAGTGTGGACAAGTCGCCGATACGCCGATACAGGGATAGCGACGAACTTCTGAAGTTCATTCGCAAGAGCAAGGGGAAGCTGGGAAAGAAGGTTCGCGGCGAACGCATACGCCCTAACAACGTGTCACCTGGTCTGCTATGACCTCAAAGATTTTGGCCCCAGGTTACGAGGGCCTCCAGAATTCGAGAACGTGCGATTCCCGAGAAACGGCCACGTTGGACATCGATCCGTTCGGCCTCAGACTTCGACCACGAGAAACTCACGCGAAATCCAGGACATATGTTGATCGACTGCCTCGCAGTATTTGTAAAGTGCTTTTCCAGTTGGGCTGTATCTGAGGGCGAAATCATCCCGTCCTCTTGTAGCTGCTGAAAAAGCGCTTTAAATCCTGCGGGATCACGCTGAATCTGTCCGATTTCTCCTTCGCCATGCCAGTATTCAAAGTAGTCCCGATTGCTCACGGTCGTGCCCTTTGCCCAGCAAAGGTGCTTTGCCATAAAGGCAAAGTGTAGGTTGGGCTCAATGATCCAACCTTTCTCTTCCAACACCAGAAACTCGTCGACGCGCACATTCTCAAAGAATCTGCGCGCCTGTCTGATTGTGTCGCCGGGATAGATGTTGACAGCAACATTCCATTCGCCGTTCTCGCCCGTATCCAGATAGTCCCTGTCAGGATAGAAATAGGCATCGGTCGCCGGGCCAGCCGCCAATTCGATGAAATAGTCACCCCCTTGGCGACGCTTCACCTTTCCGGGGGCAATCGACTCCAGAATGGCAACACAGCGTTTCTCCAGAAGGAATCTCCTCCCCTTGCAGTGGGAGAATGAGCCATAAGGATTCAGATACGAGAAATGCTGATCGATAAACTCAAAGAAGTCCTCGACGATCAGGCACTCAGCCCCATGAATCAACCTACGTTCAAGCAGCAAGTTAAGTCTCTCGATCAGCGTCCTCCAACTAACAACGGCCAGAGCCTCGTCGATTTGTACTGCCGAGCCTTCAACGAGGTTAGGAGAGAGTTGTCCTTCCCATACATTGCTTGACCAGGGCTTGTTTTCAATGACAAGAATCCACCCAGGTGGGTAGCAAACGAGCCCATCATACCTAGCGCCACGATCCGATGCCTCGATGGCATTCTGCGGGGTCCAGTGTTCATCAGTCATCAGAACGGAGATCAGAGTCCCCTCTTCCTGCAGAATTGAACTGACTTGGGTATGGATGCTACACGGAGATTCTAAGGCGGAGAACGCAGGAACAATCTGCTGGCTCTTTACGGTTGTTTGAGCTTCGCGAACAAGGTCAAGAAATGCCGCTTGTACAAGTGGGACAAAGCGCATGGTCACGAGGAAAGCACGAGTCAGTTGATCTTCGTGCCATGGATTCTTGCTGACATAAGGTTCAAAGTAGTTCAGGTAATTCATTCTTGCCTCGAATCATCGGAGAGAATGCGCGGAGAATCCAGTCTCGGCCACACCGCGGTCTCTTGAGACGTCACTCAACCGGCATGCTGGACAGCTTTGGCACACGACCTTGGTGCTGACGAAAATACATCCCTGCAGGGCAATACTCCGAGTCCTGGCGGGATCTGTGCTCAACATGCGGCGCCGGACCGTGCTCCACATGCTTTCCATGCAGTCGGACCGCGCCATGGCAGTCTTTACAGCGAAATACGGTGGCCTCGGCCCGAATGGCATCGGCGACCTCGACGATAACCCATTCCCAAATTTTCTCGCCGTTGCGGAGAAAGAGCTTCTTAACCTCACAGCTGTAGATGTTTTCCGCCGCCATCACTTTGATTCCTTCGTGGCAATCGTTGCCTTGTCCCTTGCGATGAACAACCTCAGTCAGCGAATACCACGCTACAGCGTGCCCAGGTTCGCGGGAACGCTCTCCGACGACTGTGCGCGCGCCTGGTCGTAAACCTGTCTCTGCATCCATTCACTCACAAGCCTCTGGAAATTCTTGCCGTTCATGTAGCGTGCGAATATCTTATGGTTCTGGTCCATTCGATCGATGAACTTGTCCTCGAGCGCCTTATCGAAGACGTATCCGAAGATTTCCAGCGAGTTCACCATCGCGGCCTGCTGGATGGCGGTATCGGAAATAGCCTCCTCCCGTATCTGTTCAAAGAAGAGCTGATCGGCCGGCTTGAAGTCGGTTCCAAACCGCTCGTTGATTACGTCTATCAGACGCGACAATTCGACCTCTTCGTGGCGATCTTTGCCTGTAAGTGTCGCGCACGGAGCCGGGGAGTGTAAAGACTGATCGCAGCAGGGCAGTAAGGGATCCATCGACGATCCCGCGCAGTCGGAAAGAGAGCGCGCTGCCAAGGGGCGCGCCTGCCCGTCGGGAGGGAGGAAGATGCCGCCCCGGTTTAGTCGGGGCAACTGACAAGGGCGGGTAGACGGGCTGCCGGACACAGAAATGCGGAGCCGGCCTTGCTGGCTCCGCAAAAGACTCTGAGCTGACTGGGGACCCTACGCCGCTGCTCTCTTAGTGGGTTTCGATGCCGACTTGGCCGACCCCTTCTTGCGGACCATCCCTTTCTCCGTCGCCGCAAACTCATGCTTAACCTTGGTTGTGATGGCATTGACATCAACCTTGTAGAAGTCGGCTGCTTCGTTGAGTAGCTTGCCTGAATCATTCACGGAACCTGCCGAATGGAGAATGACAATTTCCACCAACAGGCGTCCGAGAACGCTCTCCTCCGACTTCCGAATAAAGGCAGCGAGCATTTTGGCAGGACTGTTGGCAGCGCTCTTCGCCTTGCCAATGCCGTTCTGACGTAAGACGATGGCGAGGCGGCGCTCATCCAACAGTGCGGCAAGCCGCTCAATTACGAAAAGCAGGTCCCTCTTCATCAGACGAACCGGGACAGCCTCGACAATGGCGCTTAAAACTCGTAAGCCGGTTGCATTGGCCAGTGCCTCTTCGCGGCGGCGCTTCTCCTGTTCCGCTTTGAAGCTGGCATCGGTCTTCGGTGCTTGCTTCTTCGGATGATGTACGGGGCAGGTCGGCTCGGTGCAAACCTTTCTCAATTCGCCCTTATCGATGCCTTCTGACACGATAGCTTCGGTGGTGTACTTGCATGTCTTGAACTCGGGCCACTTGGCCTTCTCCGGTGTGTCGGGTTCCTCCTCCCGGATTTCGACGTACTTATTGCGCGGGATTGTCTTCTCCCCCTCTTGCGGCTGCTTGTATGCTGTACTGATCTGCACAAGCTCGGGCTGCGCTGCGACTTTGGCTCTTACGTGAGCTTCCAGTTTGGCGGAATAACAAATCGGGTCGCTGCACGCGTCAGAATTTCCGCTGACATCTGCGAAGAGTAGCTTGTTATGTCCGGTGCGTTTTGGGCAGTCCATGCAACTTCCAGCTGCGGGAACAAGCTGGGCATCGCGTTTGTTGAACGGCGCCTGTTTCAAGAGCAAAAGAACATTCTGTTCGATCCACTGTTGCAGGTGCCGAATCGGAAGAAGGATGCGTTTGGCCTTTCCTCCGGCTCCATTCCACTCCTCGCGAAAACAATTGGCGAGGGCCTGCTCTTGTTGCGTAGGTTGCAATTTGGCGAGCAAAAGTGCGTGGCCTACTCCGATTTCCTCGGCGTAGAAGGCCTCGACAATCGGCGCGGAAAGCTCGATCAAGCGAATCCGTGAGGCGATATACGATGGGCTCTTCCCGATTTTCGCGGCCAACTGTTCGATACTGTACTTCGGTTCCTCCAGCATGAGTAACGCGCGCAGGCCGCTGGCCTCCTCAAGTGGGTGCACATCAGCCCTAATCAAATTCTCGACGAGAGCGGCTTCCATCGCTTCGGCATCGGTGAGGTTGACGATGCGCACGGGTACGGTAGCGATTTCGGCCATCTGCGCGGCCCGATAGCGTCTGGCTCCGGCGATGATCTCGAATCCTTGGTCGGCGCGAGGCCGAACCAGCAAGGGCGACAATACTCCCTGGCTGCGGATACTCTCGGCAAGCTCCTTAAGGGCCGCATCCGAAAAAGCGCGGCGCGGGTTGGTCGTGGATTCAGCAAGCACGGCGAGGGGAAGGTTGCGGTATTCAGTTGCGGTGTTCGTATTCATGGATTGCTCTCCTTGAGTGGTTGAGCTTGCGGGGAGTTGAGCGGACGGCGCAGGGCCGTCCGCATCGTCAAAGTCGCGATTAGCTGGCTTGCGCCAGTTCTGCGACGGATTCGTTCTCTTGGGTGGGTTCTTCCGTTTGAATGGCGGCGAGAATGACGGCGGATGTGCGCTGGATGACTTCAAGACTCTCGGCCAACAGCGTGGCATCGCCCGCGTACATCTGGATGTAATCGCTCGAAGCGGTACCCATGTCCAAGCCAACGCTCTGGCCCACGATGAAGGCCACTGCCTCGGCTTCGGTTTCGCGCACGGTTGCAGTGGTCATGGTGCGGCGCTCGGTCTTGTGTAAAAGTTCATGCGCCGTTTCGTGAACCAGCGTGGTGAACTCCTCGGCCTTCGACTGTCCCGGAAGCAAAGCGATCTTGCCGCCATAGGAGACACCCAACGCCGGGGCAATCTTCTCGTTGAATTCGAGCGTGATGTTTTGCATTTCGAGAAATGCAATCATCCGGTCGCGGCGTTCGCCTACTTCGCCGGTGATGTTGTGCTCAAACTCCGGAAGCTCTGCGCCTTCGGTCTGGCTGAGATCGAAAACGTACACGGCACGGAAGCCAATCAGCACAGACGCTGGCCTCGCTTCCTGCTCCTGCTCTGCCGTATCCCGATTCCGGCGATGGCCGATGATCGGAGCGAGAATTTGAATGCCTTTCTCGCCCTTCCTGACAAAGCGTCCAAGCTCGTTCCACGCGCGAATCCCCGCCACTCTCGTAGCTGTCGGGCGCTGTCTGGCGATAGCCAAAATGTTTCCAAACGAATACGAATGGAACCGGGCCATTGCGCCGAGGTACGCAGTCAAGGTTTCGCTCTTCCCTGCCTCAAGCTGCTGGATGAGATAGTCCACGGCTTGCTTGATGAGTTGCTGTGTGGGGTTGTCTTTCTGGCTGGTGCGCTGCTGGTAAGGTGATTCGCTGCGCGTCCGTCGAGCCGCATTTTTCCTGTGCGGCGCGATGTGGCTGCTGCGGCTATTGACGTTGCTGTTGTTGTTGCTACTGAAATTCATGTTTTTGTTCTCCTTTTCCGCCGTGACCGGCTGAGCGTCTTTCTCACCCACGGCTGGGAAGCGCGAAGACGGTTGGCGGAAAAGAACGAACGCAGCGTACGACGGGGGGAGTCCGGAGTAAAGGCGCGGCCAGTGACAAACATGTTTCATCGTTTGGCGCGCAGCCGCGCTCCGAACGGACGGAGAAGGCCCGTTCAGCGCACAGTCAGGCCGTGCGCTGGGCCGTCCACCCGAGGGAGCGAAGTGGGATGAAAGCACAACCTGCAAACGAATTCAGCGGCTCCGTCAGGGACGGCCATTCCGTGCGGGGATAGGAAGTCCTCCGGTAACTTGCTCGATTTTCTGCGGTGACGGAGCTGATTATTGGCAGCGAATCGCCTGAAATCCCCTGCCGGGTAGATAATCTCTATGCGGAGTCTTTCCAGTTAATTGCCATCCTAAGAACCGAGAGAAGTGCTCTCGTTAGAGCAACTTCGTTCGTCGGTATTGTCGTGGAATCCTGCCGCAAAGGCATTCGAAACCTGAAAACCGCAATTCGCGCAACAGACAGGGAAAATCAAACCGTGGCTCTCAAGAAATCCGAACTTTATTCATCTTTGTGGTCAAGTTGCGATGAACTGCGCGGCGGCATGGACGCCAGCCAGTACAAGGACTACATTCTGGTCCTGCTCTTCATCAAGTACGTCAGCGACAAGTACGCGGGCCAGCCCTACGCGCCGATCACCATTCCACCTGGTGCCAGTTTCAAAGACATGGTCGCGCTCAAAGGTAAGAGCGACATTGGCGACCAGATCATGAAGAAGATCATCGGCCCACTGGCCACGGCCAACAGGCTGTCCGAAATGCCTGACTTCAACAACGCCGACAAGCTGGGCAGCGGCAAGGAGATGGTGGACCGGCTTACCAACCTCATCGCGATCTTCGAGAATCCAGCCCTGGATTTTTCCAAAAATCGTGCTGACGGCGACGACATCCTCGGCGATGCCTACGAGTACCTCATGCGGCACTTCGCCACCGAAAGCGGCAAGAGCAAGGGCCAATTTTATACCCCGGCAGAGGTCAGTCGCATCATGGCAAAGATCATCGGCATCCATGATGCCACAACGACTGCAAAGACCACGGTCTACGACCCAACTTGTGGATCTGGATCGCTGCTTCTCAAGGTCGGCTATGAGGCAAGAACCTCTGTCACGCTTTACGGCCAGGAGAACGACACGGCAACGAGTTCGCTGGCCAACATGAACATGATCCTGCACAACAACCCCACGGCGCTTATCGAGCAGGGCAACACCCTTACCAATCCCAAGTTCAAGAATGGCGATACCCTCAAAACCTTCGATTTTGTGGTCGCCAATCCGCCATTCTCCGATAAACGCTGGAGCACTGGCCTCGATCCGCTTCACGATCCCTACGACCGCTTTAGCGGCTTCGGCGTCCCGCCCGCCAAACAGGGTGATTACGCTTATCTGCTGCATATTGTCCGGTCGATGCGGAGCACTGGCAAGGGTGCCTGCATTCTGCCCCATGGAGTGCTTTTCCGTGGCAACGCCGAGGCAGAGATTCGCAAGGCGCTGGTTCGCCGGGGGTATATTAAGGGCATCATCGGCCTGCCTGCCAATCTATTTTATGGCACCGGAATTCCCGCCTGCATCGTCGTCCTCGATAAAGAGAACGCCCACGCCAGCAAAGGCATCTTCATGATCGATGCCAGCCAGGGGTTCATGAAAGACGGCCCCAAAAATCGCCTGCGCGATCAAGACATTCATAAAATCGTGGACGTATTCACCCGCAGGCTGGAAGTTCCGCGCTTCTCCCGTATGGTCAGCGTCGATGAAATCGAGAAAAACGATTTCAATCTCAACTTGCCGCGCTATATCGACAGCCAGACTCCCGAGGATTTGCAGGACATTGAAGGCCACCTCAAGGGCGGCATCCCAGTCGTCGATGTAGATGCTCTGAAGCCGTATTGGTCCGTTTGCCCCAAGTTGCGCAAGACGCTTTTCAAAGCCAATCGTCCCGGCTACGTCGATCTGGCAGGCGAGAAGACGGCCATCAAGCCCACCATCTATGAGCACCCGGAGTTCACCGCCTTCATCACTGGCATGAATGCCCACTTTGTCGCATGGCGTGAAACCAGTGCGGCCACTCTCAAGGCGCTCAAAGCCGGTTGCCACCCCAAGCAGTTGATTGTCACGCTGGCCGAGGGACTGCTGGCGCACTACCACGATAAGCCGCTCATTAACCCTTACGACATTTACCAGCACCTGATGGATTACTGGGCCGAAACCATGCAGGACGATTGCTACCTGATTGCCGCCGACGGATGGAAGGCTGAGACCTCGCGCATCATCGAAACGAAGAAGAGCAAGGACGGCAAGGTCATCAAGAAAATCGACAAGGGATGGATCTGCGATCTGGTTCCCAAGGCGCTGCTTGTCGCCCGCTACTTTGCCAAGGAGCAGGCCGAGATCGACAAACTCGCTGCCGACCTGGAGCGCGTCGAGGCCAAGCTGGCCGAGTTGGAAGAGGAACAGCTTGGGGATGAAGATGCATTCTCTGAGGCACGGGCTGATGCTGAAGAAGGCAAGGTCGGCAAGGTTACGCGGGCTACGGTGACGGCAAGGCTCAAGCTGATCAAGGGTGACAAGGACGCCAAGGACGAGGCGGTCGTGCTCAATGCCTGGCTGGCGTTGAACGATGACGAGGCCGATCTGAAGAAGCAACTCAGAGAAGCCGAGGCCGCTCTCGATGCCAAAGCATACGCCCGCTACCCCAAACTCACTGCGGCTGAGGTGAAGGTGCTGGTGGTGGACGACAAGTGGATGGCCACCCTCGACGCCGCCATCCATGGCGAGATGGATCGCGTTAGCCGGCAGCTTACTCAGCGTGTCAGGGAGCTTAGCAGCCTGTGGTGTAACCGGCCGTTTTCAGCCCGGTCGGCAGTTAACTGCCTGAACGAGAAATCCATTGGTCAGAACGAAAACTCGGCCCGTACAGCTTTGAATCGGGCTTGCTGGCCGGTATAG
>JBAUBR010000218.1:0-11307 GCA_049676965.1 Occallatibacter sp. | reverse complement strand
GCCTCAAGAGATCAAAAAGATAAGCAAAACCCCACGTTTTCGCCGATAAACCGCGCCACAATCAAGAAAGCCAACGTCGGTCGTTTTATCGCTACAAAATCACGCACCTGCGCAGAGGTTCCTTAGATCGCGCTTTTCCTCGTGGAAAAAAGTCCTGCTGTCGGTAATGAGATATTGGAGATCGCGAAGTTGCGGTCGGTCGACGGTAGGGTAGTAGACTTCCGTGACGATGCCGTTCCAGATGGTGAACCAGAGATGACTGGACGCAGAGTAAGCTGTGCCTACTCCAGACTTGTTGCTATGTGTCCATCGCGGTTCGATCCCCGGCTTACCAAAAGCTTCCTTGCCAGCAACTTCCTGCATTTTTGTGCCTCATTCCTATACTGGTAGGATGCGAGCTTGATTCAATTTGACAATCCTGGCGATTTATTGCTGCTGATTCAAGGTGCCAACACCCCGAACGATCGTCCAGAAATATCCATTTGTGCTTTGTCATGGGCCTGCGTTGGTTGAAAGGCTCTCCACGCCCAGATTACTTTGTGGAATCTGCCTCAACTGAGTGCAGAGCCAACGGCGAGTTCCTTCCTGAGGGCGGGCGCCACATCTGTGACCGAGGATTTCGATAGCTTGCAGCATCATCTTATGTGGAAATTGATGCACCGCTTCCCGAAATGCAAATTTTCAGGATCAGTCCACAAACATCAAGGAAGCAGCTATCGTGAATAGATCAGAAGCTCACAACTCATATCGGCTGGAAGAACTCATGGACGCCATACAACGACGGCTGATTGAACCTCCATGTCCGAATTTAGACTCTATTCCGATTTCTCGGATCTCAGCAGGTCCTTGATCATGCTGTCGATAGTTTCGACAATTGATCCGAACATTATTCCGATGCACACGCCAAGCAAGCCGCCGAGGATCGTTCCGACAATCACGCCCATACCTCCCGAAGAATCTGAAAGAGCGAATCCGGCAACTCCACCGCAAACCGCGAATACGAGCGCACCGCCTATTGCGGCATATAAAACGTTTTCGCCTGTTGTTGAATGCCTCCTCAGTAGAAAGCGGGCAGTACCTCTCCCGATCCACTGGAGACACTGATCGATAGTGTCCCAACAACCACGCGTCAACCCATTCATTTTTACCCCCTTCTATTTGTGAGAGCACAAGCAGTTAGGCGAGATTGGCCGCGCTCACGTTTAGGATAGAGACTGTCCATCACTTGATAAATAGAAGGTTTGTAACGTGCTTGAGTACAGCTATTCCATGTAACCTAAGTGTCGTTATGGGAGGAGTGGACTATAACAGTCCAGATGACTCACAATACTCCCGCCAGCACATTTACAGGCCCGACCAACTCGGTCATCCAACAGATAACAGCAAAACTGAAGTCAAAGTTCCGCAATTTATACCAAGATTGGTCAAGATGAGCATTGTTGATTTCGAGCGGATTCTATCTGATATTCGGCAGTTCGCCGACGGCGCCAAGGATCTAGCTGAGTTGCAGGAATTCTGCGTATCTCGTGTCGCCGAGAGCCAGCCGCATTACAACTGGGTCGGCTTCTACATGCTCGACACCAAGGATCCTGACGTCCTTGTGCTTGGGCCCTTTCGCGGTGCGCCTACTGAGCACGTGCGAATTCCGGTAGGACAGGGAATTTGTGGTGCAGCCGTTGCTCATGGCGACGTCATCATTGTTGATGACGTCGAATCTGACCCACGGTATCTCGCTTGCTCGCTCGAAACAAAGTCCGAAATTGTTGTTCCGATTCGGGTCGATGGCGACGCTATCGGTGAGATCGACATTGATAGCCATTCACGATGCGCCTTCGGAGGAGAAGATCGAGCCTTTCTCGAAGAGTGCGCAGCAATCGTCGGCTATTTCATCGGACAACACCCTGGGTGACGGCTAGCCGATATGCTGAATGGGTAGTTAGCAATCGCATTCGCACAAGCGGAAATCGTTAGATAAGACAGCAATTCGACTCTGTTCAACATTCGGCACAGTCTTTGCCGCTGAGTCTGCGGCTTGGATCGATTTGTCCGGACTGAGGGTGAGCCGAGCAGTCCCCAAATAAAAGAATGGATCGGATCATCGGGAACTCAGCCCAGTTAGGACATCGCGAACTTGATTAAGGTCCTTTCATTGCCCATGGCGAATGAATCTGTTTGAAGAATTCCGAAGCCTTCGGAGGTTGATCGCTTCAGGCCTAGAGTTCGGTGCCGCGTAAAAATCCGGGCTGATTCCACACGATTAGCGCAGTGGCTACTTGGTGTAAGTTTTGCGCGCAATTGCTTCAACCTACAAGGGGTGCTAAGCGTGGCCGCGCTCACGATTTTCTGGTTATTGGTTAGCCGACATCACTGTGCATTTCATCTGATTCCAAGACTTTCGAGCTTGGACGATCGTAAATATATTTATTTCAATACCTTATGGTGGGCAGGCTTGCTCTGTCAGCCAGATTCTGGCAGTATTGAAGCCAAAGTGAACGGACCGCTATGCGAATCGCCTCTTCCCCCAACCTTCGCATTGCAGCCGGTTTGCTTCTTGCCGCCCTGTTGAGCATTGTCGGGTATCGAGTTTTCCGACGGTGGATCTCTCATGGTCTAGAGGTGCTGCTGGAGCGAGCCGACGACCTCTCGTGGCTTGTGAACTGGGACTTGGTTGCAGGTTCTGCACACAACGCCCAGGCAAGGACTCATCTCACCAAACCCGCTCTCATCGTTTCCATGCCCGACAATGGGGCGAATACCTGCGCTTTCATCAAACCTTCGAACTGCCTCCCAAGCGAGGATCTCAATCCCACAGTTGACCGCCTGCTAGCCCCTCGGTCTCCTTTTGCGTACTTCTGCACTGAGCACTCACCAAGCCAGTTCAGAATGACGGACTAACGAACCGCAGCACCAGACTGCGAAGCCGCGCCCTCCTAGAGAGCGAACTCATCTGACACATGACCCATTCGCGACTTTTCCGCATTAGCAAGCGAATTTTTCTTGTCCTGTCGGCGTTAATCGTTGTCCTGGGCGGAGCGTATTACTACGCCGTTATGCCGCATCGCCCTCACGTTCCAGCGGGGTCGGCCGAGGATCTGTTGTTTCGAGCGGATACTCTTGCGTGGAATGACCGGTGGGAAGAGGCTGTGCCACTTTACCAGCGTGCCGAAGCTCTATTTCGAACTCAAGGAAATCAAGCCAAAGCCCTGTACGCAGCCGTGAGTCAGATCCCGCCAAACCAATCAGCCGATATTCCGGCTACGATATGGTCCCTCACTGCCGATCTTGCCCAACCTGGAGCCTCTGACCCCGAGACTCGCCTTCGTATCCTCACTGTGCGCGGAATCCTTCAGACGAACCAGGATGCAGCGCAGGCACATAAAACATGGGAGGAAGTCGAGAAACTCGCAAGGAAGCAGCATCACTTCGAGTTGGCGACGCGAGCGATCGGTGAACAAGGAATCGCGGCCTTTATTCTTGGCGACGCCCTCACAGCCAAAAAGCAGGTGGTTCTTGCATGGACTTTCGCTAAGCCTGAGTTGGATCCTGCAGCGCGGATTCGTTATGCGTCCGCATTTGGGGCTGGGCTCGTAGCTGTGGGCAGGTATGACGAGGCCATGACACCGTTAAACGAGGCAATCGAAATCGCGGGGGCTCACCCCGATGTTGCCTATCCGACTCTTGCCATCAGCACCAAGATCGATGCTCTGGTGGGACTTCGTCGCTACAAGGAAGCACTGCAGCTCACGAACGATTGTCTGAGCCGCCTTAAAGAGACTCCATTCGACGGTCAAAAGACCCAGGTTTACTTATCCCGCGGCACGATAGAAGCAAGTCTCGGCAATCGAAACGCCGCGATCTCTAACATGCAGACGGCGCTTAGTCTCGCTGATCGCATGCACAATTTCCGTGGATTGACCGATGTTGGCGGAACGCTCGCGCAGACATACTTCGATAGCGGGCAGTTGCACGAGGCACTTGATGCGATCAACGCTGCCATCCAGGCCAACACCAACATCCCCAATGAGCTCTACCTTGCTCCCGCCAATCTTGCTCTAAAGGCTAAGATTCTCGACAAAATGGGCGACTCCGAAGCCGCAGACAGCCTTTTTCGAAAGAGCACCACTCTGGTCGACGCAATGATTCAGCGCGCTTCGACGATCAGTGTGGAACGCCAACTCCTGGCCGAGATGAGCGACATTTATTCCGCCTATTTCGCGACACTTTGTCGGCAGGGTCGTTACGATGACGCACTACGAGTCCTCGAAAAGGTGCGTGGACGCCTTGAGGCAGAAGCTTTACAGCATCACAGTTCCCAGCCTCTACACGCCCCCACTCCGCAGGAACAGGAATTGACGCGGCTCAATGTCGCTCTGATCAACACGGATGACCCGAAGAAGCGGGATGCCCTGATGAGCGCTATCTACCAAACAGAGATCAGTTTAGGGCCAAGCAAGCTGGCTGCCGTTTCCATTGCCCATCCTGTGCCGTTGCCTCAGCTTCAGCGCGATCTTTCGCAAGACCAATTACTGATTGAGTATGTCCTGGCAAATCCAACCTCTTATGCTCTGGCCATTACAAGATCGGGGATCCATGCATATCCGCTCCCTTCAAGGGCCGCGATTGAGGCCAGCGCGACCAAATACCGCAACGAGATCCACGCCAAACTGACCGATCCCACACTTGCCCAGACTTTGTTCAGAGAACTTCTGGCGCCCATTCAGGACTACGAAGAGAAGAGGGACCTCGTTATTGTTCCCGACGGTCAGCTCCACCTGCTGCCATTCTCGGCATTGGTAAACAAGGACGCATACGTACTTGCGTCCCACACCGTTGATGTTGTGCCATCGTCTACCGCATTCGCAATTCTGATCAAGCAGTCGGAAGAAAAAGAGAAACCGGAAATGCCGTATATAGGAGTGGCCGCTTGGACTCAAAATTCAGACAGCCGCAATCCGATCCTGCGCGCAGTTAGCGGCCCTGAACGGAGTGAATTCGTACCGCTACCACACAGTGAAGCGGAAGTAGAAACCATCGCTCATGATTTGCCAAGTCCAAACACGATCCTTCTCGGTGCGAACGCAACAGAAACCCGCTTCAAAGAGTTGTCAGTTGATAGCACCGACGTCATCCATCTTGCCCTTCACGGCTACGCTGATGTCGACTATCCCGATCGCTCTGCATTGATATTTGCCCCGGAAGCAAATGGCCATAACGATGGATTGTTGCAAGCGCGCGAGATTCGCGAACTCCATATCAAAGCGAAACTCGTTACCCTGTCAGCTTGCGACACGGGAGTCGGACCAGTTGGAGAGGCTGATGTAGCTAATGTGGTGAACGCCTTTATTGAGGCCGGGGCCGATTCAGTCGTCTCAACTTTGTGGGACCTCGAGGATGAGTCCACGGAGCATCTAATGACAATGTTCTATTCGAAGCTCGCCTTGCACCAGCGGAAAGTCGATGCGCTTCGTTCCGCGCAGCTCGACATACTTAATCAAGGACTTTCGCCGTATTTCTGGGCCGGCGTCCAGATCGTTGGCGATCCCTCCGGAACACTTTGATGAAACGAGGACACTTTATGACGATTTCCAGGTCGCAACGCGAAACGATTCTCACAAAGATCCAGAGGCTCGTTGCCGAGAAATACTTCGATCCCAACTTCGACGACTCGGTGTGGAACGGAATCGTGGAACAACACCGCAAGTCCATTGTTGAGGCAGATACCGAGGATGCGTTTGAGAAGGGGGTCGCCACGATGCTTGCCGAGATGGCTCCAAGCCCTCTTGCACTACTATCAGACCGCACGCTAATTGCGCCACCAAATGCGATCAACGCGAGCTTTTCGGTACGGACCGTTGACGGTCAACCCCATTGGATTTTCAAAGATGTCCTTCCTGGAGGAGTTGCCGCACGGGCAGGTATCAAAGCTGGCGATGTTCTTTTGTCGGTCGGTGGTAGGCCTGTCAATCCATCTCTTTCCGATGGCGCAGCCCCGAATTTTGAAATGCAACATAACTTCCCAGTTGTTATTCTGCGCGGAGACCCGCCCGAGGAACTGACGATGTCACTTGAAACCCCGGTTCCCAAGTACAAGGACAACCCCTACTCTGAGCCGACCGCACTCGCGACCGGAACTCAGACGGGCAACATCTCTTATCTCCGTGTGAGCCTGTTCCCGGGAGCGATCGGGATCGACTTCGCGAATGAACTGGATTCGATCTTTGCCGGCCGTTTCAAGAACGCAGATCGGCTCATCATTGACATGCGCGGTAATCCGGGCGGAGGTATAGGTGGCCTCACTCTGATGAGCTATCTCACTCCCGGGCGCCACCCGATTGGCTACAGCAAAAGCCGAGAAATGGCACGCAAAAATATCTCCCCCGATGCTCTTCCAGTCTTCGACAAAGTCCCTCGATCGAAACTGGCATTGCCCACTCTCGCAATCAAGTTTCTGGGAAAGACTTCGATTTTCTTGTATACCGAGGCGCTTGGCAGTCGCGATTGGCATGGCCGCACAGCCATCCTAGTAGACGAACACACAGCCGGCGCTGCCGAGATGGTCGCCCAGTTTGCCCAGGAAAACAGTTTGGCGACAATTGTTGGAATGAAGACACCTGGGCGTCTCGTGACACGCCGAGCGAGTAAGCTGGGGTTTGGCTATCGGCTGGTGATTCCGATTGCGGCCTATGTGAGCGCCAAGGGTACCCAAATCGAAGGGAATGGGATCACCCTGGATATTCCCATCGCTTGGTCTTTCGAGGACGTCGCTGCCGGCATAGATCGACAACTGATTGGTGCGGTCGACGCCTTGCGTGCTGCTTAAGCGGACAACCTTCTCGGCAACTTCAGTGAGAGTCTGCAACGGATGTCGGCTCAGCGGGAGGCCGAAAGGGGAAATCGAACCATCAGGGGCGCCATTCAGAGATAATCAACCGCTCTCTTTTGGGGGGCTTATCTGGCAGCGGCGGGGCAATTGATACTCGGCAAGGGAAAGTTATCGTCAATCCCGACAACGTTGCATCCTCTTCCGACAAGTCTGCTTGTGGTTCTGCATCGCGGCGCTCGGCATATCCAAAAGACAATTCAGGATCGTCTAAGCGGAAAACGAGTTTAGCCTCGCCCGCACGGGAACCAATAGAGAATTCTTGCGGGGCAGTTAAAGAAATCTTGCCAGTTAAGCTGAACGACATTCCTTTGAGAAATGCAATTGAGAGCAAGAGTGTTTCTTCATCTGCCCACTTAGACAAAATGAGCAGTGCTTCTTCGGAACTAATCAAAGTGCTACCTCCATCCGTCGTATCAGGAAAAACGTCCCAATCTCTAATCTTAGAGCTAATGCTGATAGGGGAGTAAGACGCCGGTTTTCGGTGCGGCGAAACTCTGCACGAATCAAGAGCGATTCTTAGCGGATGGCTTGCTAGTTTTCTTCGCTTCCTTCTCCGCCACGGGATGGTGGAATTAATGCGTCGACATCGAAATTGTTGTCCTCAAAGTCAGCCAATAATTCTTTCAAGATGAGCTTAGCTGGAAGATTGGACGTATACGCCGTTTGTGATTTTGTGCGCTTGCTTTTCACTTCCAATCCTCGCGTCGGGTCCCGTCAAGCTTTTACAATCAAGCTGGCACAGAAATCGTTATATGAGCGGACGACAACCGGGATACCGGCTTTCGACGCTGCTTCACACAATGACTTCTCCTGACCGCCATCATTCGTCAAAAACAAATCACAGTACGGAAGGAAAACCGCCATCATCTGGTCGTTTCGCCCTGCTTTGTAAGCAGGCGCATTTAACGGCCTCAAACTCCGGTCATAAAGAGTAAGTTCTAGTGCGTAAACATATGCTCTGACGGGCGGGCAAGCATCAAGAAAGGACTTCAGCGTAGCTTCGTCGGGCGAGTTGGCGAGAGTAGTGCTCTTGTCAATTGCGGAGGTTGAGCCGAAGGCTCCCTCGTATAGAAGCCTTCCGGTATTCCAGAATGAACCGCCTGGGGCTTTACTCTCCACAAGCCATTCATCGAACGAACTCGGCACTCCCGTTGTTCGAGTTGTTTTCTGAAAGAGCCCTTCAAACTCATCTTGAAGACGACGTAACTCCGTTGCCTGTTGCTCAACCAAGGCTGCGTCGTTTACAAAATCGCCGCGTTGGATTTCTTCCTCGATCTCAGCAGCCCTTACGTTGACCTTCCGCCAATCGTATCTTGTGGGATCTCTGTGGAACGCCTTGACATGTAGATCGATAACCCAGTGGGCAGGTTGAATGCAGTACCCAACGCTCAAGACACGCTGACAAATCCGCGACAATTTGGTGCGAAGTTCGAGATCGCGCGTCGCAAGAATCTCCTCGAAGCTCATTTCGGGCAGACACACCGCATAACCAGACAAGATCGCGGCTATGAACGGCTCGGGATCAACGTCCTTCACCAAGCGATTCAAGACGCTGGTATCAGGAGCTACTACCGGTCTTTGACTCATAGAGTGTTTCCCATACAAGAGTCCCGGCGAAGGGGTCGAACCCTCATGATCCTTTCGGGTCGGGGGATTGGTATGCGTCCCCATCGAAGGCGCATAGGCAATCCCCTGCGTCTGCCAATTCCGCCACACCGGGTAGCTATTCAGCTGATTTTACTCTTTTCTGTTTCTTCGCCGAATTGCAGCGCGTCGGCCAAGGCGGGCGTGCGCCTCTTGGAATTCCCGTCAATGGCAGGGTTTGGAGTTAGTTGAAGTCCGTTTAGCTGACGCGAAAGTCGTAGACGTTGTGAAACGGTTGCTAGTATCGGGTCCAGTCCTCGAGCGGATGATAGAAGATCGAGTGCGAAACTTTGTCCGAAAGGAAATCAGAGCACGACTTCCAGGCAATGACGGCCAAGGGCACCAGGATCAATGCCAAGACCAGTCCCGCGAGAACGCTCAACGCGGTCTCAACTATGGCCGAACGCGGCGAATGTACGGAACGCCCGCATTGGGGACACACCGGGCGCTGCGCCCGCGTCCTTGAGGATTCAAGCGTCGAAAGTGCCATCGTCGTCCTCCTCGTTCTCCTGAGAGAAAGCCTCTCCGTTGTGTACCGCCGCAAATGCCTCTCGCTCGCGTTTGTCGCGGCGGACTTCCAGCAACTGCTCGCCTGTGGTGTGCTTAGGTGAAAAACAGTATTGGACGTATGCTTCAAAGAGCGAGTGATTCGGGATGCGCCGCTTCAGCAAGTCTTCGAGGTGGTGCTTGTAGAGCGCACTCAGGGCTTCAGGCGTAATGCGATACTCGCTTCGATTGCCCCGCTTCGTGACCGTTGCCTGTAGCCACCCTTGTTCGATCCAGCAAGACACTTCACTGCGGCGAACGTGCAGCATCTGTGCCAGGGCTGCGAGGGAGAAACAGTCGCAACGGATGTCACGAACGCTCAACTGCCGTCTCTGGAGCGCGCTCCGAAGAGCCTTCGGGCTTCTGTTCAGGCGCTTCGCGACTTCCTCGACCGAGTATTTCGTGAGGAGTTCGCGCGCCTCGTCCAGTTCTTCCTGATGCCAGCGACGGTGATCGACCTCCGCCTTGATGCCGTACTTGATCACGAAACGCCAGCATTCTTCCTGTGTGCGGCCGGTCTGACGCTGGAGCCTGCGAACGAGTTGGGCAAGTTTGCTTCCTGAAAGCACTCTGGCATGTTCCGCCAAAGCGATTGCTTCCGATCCCCATCTGGGGACCAATCCTGGTAAGGGGCGAGCGGTTGCCATATGCACCTCTAGCAAGGGGGGAGCGTGCAAAGAGCAGAAAAAGCCCTATACATATAAAGGCTGGGGAAAACGCCAAAAGCGGACGCGGTTCGTGGAAATTTACGTCGCAATGTGGAAATCTCGGCTGCTTTCGGGTAAAGTGGCGTTACTGACTAGACCCCTGCGCCCGATCAGGGTTGTCAATCGGACTTTGCTCATTGTTCAGTCATGGCCTCCCCGTCTCCCCTAGACCGCTGCTGGGTTGTGAAGGACACGCCCGGCTCTTTGCCGATCATGCCGGCGGTGCGTTCGGCTGTTGAAAGACACTGGCCGGATACACAAAGAGCCGCTGCCTCTGTACTTGGGGACGAGACCCTCGCTGCGGAGATCATGGAAGGGGCAATTGAGCGAGCCGTTGCCTACCTTGCCGACCATCCGCCCAAAGATCAGGAAGATGTGAGCGCGGTTCTCTCTCGCTTCTGCAGGCAGGAGGTTGGGCGTCGGCGCAAGGAACGCAGGTCACTCGTCTTCATAGATCATTCTTTTGTTTCCGAACCGTCCACGTCTTGTTCGCAAATTTCTGCAGTTGACGCAGCGATCGACGCGGAAAGAATTCTTGCAGGTGCCCCACCCAAAGTGCGCGAAGCGCTGATGATGCGGTACGGCAGCTCAGACTCCTGGAGCGACGTGGCGGCCAGAACGGCTACCAGCCCAGAAGCGATACGAAAGAAATGCAAAAGGTCTCTCGACCGTATCCGACAAAAATTGGGAATTCCGGGTGCACCGCAGTAAACTCCGGCAAAGGTACTTCACGCGACCGGGAAGGATTCAGTGAACGAGCGTCAGTCGTTTTTCGAGGATGATGACGATGATACGTTGCTCTTTGAGAAGCTTCAGGAGCAAGTCCTCGAAAAATACCCTAATCCTGAGCGCATTGGCTGTATCGACCATTCCACCCTGAAAACCTGGGTGTACTCTCCCCAAAAGCTGGATCTCTCCGATCCAAAATACCTGCATGTCCTGAAGTGCGCCGAGTGTACGCGGGAACTGATCGAACTTCGCAGGCTCCGGAACGAGCAATCGGAGCATGCAGACATTGGAGTTCCGTCTTACCAAGACCCGTCGGCGAACTGGCGATGGGCAGTATTCGCGTCGGTCCTTGTTTGCATTTTAGCTGTGTCCGGAGTGATCTACTGGCGCACCCATTCGGCGGCTACACCGGCCCAAGTCGCCCAGTCCACTCCGATGGCTGTGACGATTGATCTCAGCCAGGCGGGTACGACTCGCGGTACTGACACAACTACCGTTCCGGCAGTAGTTCTTCCGCGTCATGTGGTCAACGCCCACGTGATCCTTCCGAATTTCAGCCCGGGCGGCAATTACGTTGTGTCCGTCACCACCGATCGCAACGGCACTTCAGAAAAAGCCAGCGGTCGTGCTGTCGCAAATGTGCAGGGATTTCACGCGGATCTCACAGTCGCTCTCGATCTGCGCAGCCTACCGCCCGGCACCTACTTCCTCGCCACGACCCATGAGGGAGATCCAGCCTCGTATTTCTATCCGCTATCGGTTAAGTGAGAGCCAGCATCCGAATCGGCCTGAAGAACT
>JBAUBR010000217.1:0-4103 GCA_049676965.1 Occallatibacter sp. | reverse complement strand
AGCGCACCGTCTGCGCCGCCAGCCCCGGCGGCAGCCAGCGCTGCGCGGCGTCGGCCCTCCTCAACCACGGGCGTGCTTCCGCGATCGTTTTTTGCGCGTCGGCAGCCCGATCCGCGCCGCTCATCCGTACTGAGCGGCGGCTCTGGTGCAACGCCGGATTGAGCAGTTGCAGGCTTAGTACGAATACCAGGAAGATCGCGCCTACGATCTCGCGCGTGCGCCGCTGCGCCAGGCAACGGTCCACCCACGCAAAGATGGCCCGTACCAGCAGAATATTAAAGACCGCAAAGACCGCCAGCCCCAGCGCAGCCCAAGCCACCATCCCCGGCTCGGCAACCGTGATCCCAACCCACAACCCGAGGCAGCACAGCGCGCCGGTAATAGTCGACACATCTACTAATCCGAAGATGAGGAATAGCAATACATAAGAGCCAAAACTTAAAGGAAAACGCAAAAGAATTCCCAGATCGAACTGCTCCTGGAAAGACGCCAGCACCACCGGAAGCAACTGCCAAACGACGAACACCGCCCAGAACAGGATGGTCAAGTATTTTACGTGTCCCGAAGTAATGATCGCGTAGGCGCCAATCCCCAGTCCGACGCTCAGCCCCAGCCCCACCAGCGTGTACGTCACGTACGAAAACGCCCGCGCGCCCAGTTCCAGCACACCTTTACTGCTGCGCAGGCCGTTCTTGAACATCTGCCAGCGCATGGCGGCCAGCGCCGCATATTGCCGCCGCGCCAACTCGCTCAGCGGGCCGCCATTCGTGCCATCGCTCGCCCCATTTACGCCAGCCATGACAACTCCTGCGCCGGCTCCATTCCGCCCGCTCCAACAATCGAGAGGAATATCTCTTCCAGCGTCAGCCGTTGGCTCTCCTCGGTTCCCGGCAAGGTCGGCGCCACACCGGCCCGGAGTTCTTCGAGCGATCCGTTGGCCACCAGCCGCCCCTGGTGAATGATGGCCACGTGGCTGCACAGCCGCTCCACAATCTCCAGTACGTGCGATGTCAAAAAGATCGTTGCCCCGCGGTTGATCATCCCCGCCAGCATCGTCTTCAGCATTCCCGCGGCAATCGCGTCCACCCCTTCGAACGGCTCGTCGAGAAACAGCACCTTGGGCCCGTGAATCACCGCCGCGGCCAGCGCCAGCTTCTTCTGCATACCATGCGAAAAGTCCGTCACCAGCTTCTTCCGCTCATCGGCCAGGTGCATGAAATCGAGCAATTCTTCGGTGCGCTCGCGGGCGGTCTTGGCATCGAGCCCGTACATGCGGCCCACAAAGTGCAGGTATTCGGGCGCCGTCAACCGCCCCAACAACGCCATTCCCTCGGGAACAACGCCGATCTGCCGCTTCAGGTCCAGCGCTCCCGCGCCGAAGGGCCGGCCCAGAATCTCCATGGTTCCTGCGCTCGGCTCCAGCAACCCCGTCAACATCTTGATGGTGGTCGATTTGCCCGCTCCATTCGGCCCCAGAAAGCCGAAGAACTGCCCCTGCGCCACGCTCAACGTGACGTTTTCCACGGCAGTCAGCGCGCCAAAGCGCCTTGTCAAGCCGTGGGTTTGAATTGCCGCGGTTTCCATGTCCCGCCAGCATAACAAGCCCGGCTCACCCGGCCAAACCGGAGGCCGAGTATCGCGGCCAAGGTCCCCTGACCGCCGCACCGTTTTCCATAAAATCGCTGTCCCTTTCGATCTTGGTACAAGATGCGCCCGCGCTGCTTTTTTGCATGGTCAAGTCACGTGGCAACGCAGTATCATCATTGGACATAGAGGAAAACTAATGCAGGAAATGCTGGAAGGCAGGCTCGAATGGGAGCATACGCCCGGAAGGATTGCCGTATCCATCCCCGTGCGACGCGGTCCATCAACGACGGGCTACGCACTTTTAATCATCGTCTGGCTCACCATCGCTTCCATTCATTACTGGCGCCTGCTCTCGGGCAATCACCTCGATAGCTCGCAATACACATTCGAGCTGGTCGCCGTGGTCATTTATGTCTTCGGGTTCTTCTTCTTCCTGGGCTGGCTGGCCTGGACAGTCACCGGCGAGACCGTCATGATCCTCAATGCCGGCGAATTGACCATTCAGAAGCGCGCGCTCGGCATCGAGATCTCCACGCACACCCACCAGAACAGCGACATTCGTAACATCCGCTTCGTTCATCCCAAAAAGTTCTGGGCCCTCCGCGCAGACACCGACCCCAGCACCAGCAAGATTCAGTTCGTCACCAATCATGGATTTCACACCTTCGCCAAAGGCATCGGCGAAACCGAAGCCGCGGTCCTCATCGAACGAATGATGGAAATCTACCCGTTCCCGAAGAGCGGCGAACGGTATTACAACGCTGTCCTGCGGTGATGACAAGTTGATTCATTGCCGGATCCGGCTCCCAATGGATTAAACGGTTCACGCTTTATCCTTTAAGTTCGTCGCACGAAGTAGCGCCGGCCACATCCCCCGAAAGAAACGCATGTGGGCGTATTCCCACCTAACCAGCGCCTCCAGGGGGACCCGCAATGCTCGAACCGTTGGCCGGCAGACTCAAATCGGAGCGCACTTCCGACGGCATTCGCATCGTCATTCCCTCCCGCTTCGACGTCGGCCCTTTGGGCGACACCGTCCTCATCGCCTGCATCCCGGTTCTCGCCGTCGACGTCGTCGCCAAGGTCGACAAGAGCTGGACCGGATGGCGCTGGGAAGAGCTGAGCCTGTTTCTACTGGTCATTGCCGCACTTCGCCTCGCAATGATCGTCGCCGACAAAACCGTGCTCACCCTCAACCCCGCATGGCTTACCATTCGCCGCGGCCCCTTCGGCCTGCACTGGAAGAAGTCGAGCCTCGCTACAAGACGCCTGCACAATCTCCGCTCCGTTCCCTCCACCTCCGATTGGACCGGGAAAAAGGTGCGCGGCCGCGAAACCGTCCAGTTCGACGAAGACGGCTACTCTCGTGATGTTGCGAAGCAACTTACTTCGGCGGAAGCCGCGGCCCTGATCGAAGCAATGCTGGAGACATACAATTTCGCCGACGACCTCGAAGCAAACTCCGTACGCGAATCACCCGAGGCAAACTAACTTCCTTCACCAGCGACCGGCTTGCCCAGCGGATCGTTGTCCCGGTCAGTCACCTCAACCAGCGCAGCCAGCCTTGCCTCCAATTCCGGTGTCCAAGTTCCCTTCGCAACCCGCCAGCTCCAATTGCCCGCCGCGACAGCAGGCGTGTTCATGCGCGCCTCCGGACCCAGCTCGAGCAGGTCCTGCGCCGGCGCCAGCGCCAACTGCGCAACGCTCGTCGCCGTGGCGCGAATCAGCGGCCAGTCCGGCCGCGCAATTCCGCCGACGGTGGGAACTGGCCCAACATACGCCTCAACCGCAGCCCGCTCCGCCACGCCTGCATGTTGCCACCACCCCTGCGTGGTGTCGTTATCATGTGTCCCCGTGTAAGCCACGCAATCCGGCACAAACCGGTGCGGAAGATGAATATGCGCGCCCTTGTCGCCAAAGCCGAACTGCAACACCTTCATCCCCGGCATCTTCAGCTCCATACGAAGCGCTTCCACTTCGGGAGTAATCAGGCCCAGGTCTTCAGCCACCAGAGGCAGCGGTCCCAGCGCCGCCTCCAGAGCGCGAAACAGCTTCAACCCCGGGGCCTTCACCCACTCGCCGTTAATCGCTGTTTTCTCTTCGGCCGGAATCGACCAGTACGCCTCGAATCCGCGAAAGTGATCGAGGCGGATGATGTCGTAAAGCTGCGCCGACCGCGCAATGCGCCGCACCCACCAGTCGAAGCCGTGTTCCTCCAGCACGTCCCACCGATAGAGTGGATTGCCCCAGCGCTGCCCGGTGGGCGAAAAGTAGTCGGGCGGCACGCCGGCAACATGCTTCGGCTTCAGCTCCTCGTCGAGCTCGAACAGTTCCGGATGCGTCCACACATCCGCCGAATCGAGATTCACGAAGATGGCCACATCGCCCAGAACCCGAATGCCATGCTTCGCGGCGGCGGCGCGCAGTTGCTTCCACTGCCGCGCAAACGCAAACTGCAGCACCTGCTCGCGCGCCATCGCCCGCCCGTGCTTTGCCAGCGCGTCGGCCAGCGCACC
>JBAUBR010000216.1:0-8531 GCA_049676965.1 Occallatibacter sp. | reverse complement strand
GCCCGGCCCCATGCCGGGCAATGGCCGGCCCTGGGCAGCGCCGGACATCGTTCGGCCAGCTGCAGGCGCACCCTGCTGTACGCGCCGGAAGCGGGATTCCGCGGGCGCTTCATCTTCCCAGATCAACGGGCGGCTTGTGGAACTGCTCTGTCGGGTCACGCCTGAGCACGGTCGTGAGATTCGCCAGATTTCACTATAGCCCGCGGTTCAGTGCGATTCCGGAGGGGCATTGCGGGGGGAATCCGCAGCGTAACGGGGCAGGCGACGGAGGCCTCGGACCCATACACCTGGGTGATGTTGCATGACACGTTAGTGCCATCTTCGAAAAATGCAATCGAGCTAAGATGACTGCAATCGCCATTTCCACGCAACCGTAGATGCAGCAGGGTTTCGCGCCCATCCTGATGAGATTCGCCCTGTTCGCGAGCGATCGATGTGCCCCAGTCCAGTCAGGTTGTGAAAGCGAGGTCCCCTACAATGCAACCTTTTTCGAAACCGATCTTGAAACCGGCGCTGGCGCTCGGTGCGGTCGCCTTTTTCGCCGTCGCCGTGTCTACCGCCTTGAGCGGCGTGCACGCGCAAAACCAGGAGGCAGACGAAGCGGCTGCCCTGCCCAGCTCTTACGCCCAGTTTCAGTACGCCACCATCACCGGCACCAACAACGTCCTCAACGTGACCATGCTGCCGGTGGTGACTCCCAAGGGCACCATCTACAAGAACCTCACTCTGCAAGTAACCGCGAATGCCGAAGGCGAGATCACCGTCGATCCTCCGACCGTCGTGCCTGCGCCACAGATCCTGGCTTCATCTTTCAAAGCCGGAACGTATATTGGCCCCAGCACGATTAATGGCGGCCAGAACAAAATCACAATCACTGGCCCGGGAGTCATCCTGGGCGGAACGACAGTTTGGTCGCTCACGGCCTCTTCCGACCCGAACGTTTGCACATACCCGGCCACCGCGACGTGGTACGTGGGATCGCCAACTTCGCCGGGCAATCCGGAATACTCTCGCCTGAAGAAAGCCGGCATCACTTCTCCCGCTTATAGCTATGGCACCTCGGGCACGATCGCAAATTCGTCTTCATCGTGCAACCCCAACGATGCATGGTCCGCCTCTCTGATTGGCGTAAGCCAGACCGGCAATTCGATCACAATTGCCAGCTTTACAACGCTTGGATCATTCGACCAGGCCAGTCCCAAGGACCAGATCACCTACACGCTCCAGCAGTAGGGAAAAAGGCATTCGGCGCTCATCAGCCGCTGGGCGGCGGCGCGCCAGCGTGTAATCTAGCGCCATGATTCGTTCGTGGGCCATGTTGCTGATCGTCGGTCTGCTCAGCGTAGGTCAGGCAGCGCGGGCTCAGGCTCCGCAAAGGACACCGTATCGGTATCTTCGCGTGGGCAATGCGGCGGACGTCTCCGTAAAGCCGCGCGCTGGCTATGCGCTGATGGGCGGCGGCAAGGATCTCGACGAAGCGTTCAAGTGGCTCTGCGATCGAGCCAATGGCGGCGACTTTCTGGTCGTGCGTGCGACCGGAACCGATGCCTACAACCCATACGTCCAAGGCCTGTGCAAGCTGAACTCCGTCGCCACGCTCATCATCCCTTCCAAAGAAGCGGCGATGGATCCGTTTGTTGCGCGAACGATCTCGCATGCCGGCGCCATCTTCATCGCCGGCGGCGATCAGGCTAACTACATCAACTTCTGGATGGGAACGCCCGCACAGACGGCGCTGAACGACGCAATTCGTCGCGGCGTGCCCATCGGCGGCACCAGCGCGGGGCTGGCCGTGATGGGCGAATTCGCCTACACGGCGCAAGGCGACACGCCGGACGGTCCGGACCTAGATAGCAAAACCGCGCTCGCCGACCCGTACAATCCGCGCGTAGCCCTCGTGCACGGATTTCTCGACATTCCCGCCCTGCGCAACATCGCCACCGATACACATTTCGCCAGGCGCGATCGCATGGGCCGCCTGCTCGTTTTTCTGGCAAGGCTCAATGAGCCGGGCGGTTATCCCGGTGCAGTCACCTTGGGTTTCATTCGCGCCATCGGCATCGATGAGGGAGCCGCGGTGCTTCTCGGGTCGAATGGGAAGGCGACCGTCGTCGGGCACGCGAACGCCTATTTCCTTCAGCCCTCCAGTCCGCCCGAAGTGCTTCGTCCGCATACACCGCTGAGTTTCGCAAAAATCGATGTTCAGAGAATCGCGCCCGGCGGCGAATTCAACCTGAGCGAGTGGCGAGGGAAATCGGAGCGCTACACGCTCTCGGTCGACGCCGGCCTCATCCACTCCACACAGCCCAACGACGTCCTCTACTGATCCCCGTTCCCTTAGTTCCTGGCGTCCTGAGTTTGGAGTTCACAACACAATTGCTTGTCATCCTGAGCGGAGTTTGGCTCGCTCTTGAGCCAAACGGAGTCGAAGGACCTGCGTTTGGCGCGGCCCGATTTGTGACGAACTTTAGACTCGCCACACTACGTTCCTCAGCCCACCTCTCCTCACGACCATTGCAGCGTGTGCACGGAGTCAGCGGGCAGATCGACTTCCACCGCATTCGCTCCCAGCACCAACTGCGTACGCTTTTCGTGGCCGCGATTCGCCAGCACCACTACCAGGCTGCCGTCGGGGTTGCTGAAACCCGCGTGCGTGATCGGCATCGGATCGCCATGCGCGGCTTTCTCGCCGACGCCGTCGGTGGCGAAGACCTTCGCTCCGCGCTTCACATGGCGCGAATAATGCGCGAACGCCCAATATTGCCCGCTGCGCGTGACCTGGTGCGTCCCGTTCTCGATGGTGATCGTTCCCCCGCAGGAAAACGGGCCGATGTTGGGTTGGCCTTTTTCATCGAGCGCCAGGTTCCACGCCGTGATCGACCGCGCCCAGTTGTTCACGATGCTGTTGAAGGTCTCGGCCCACGTCGCCCAATCCGTCTGGTAGTCGCGCTGCGTAATGAACGGGCCGCCTTCGGTCCAGTAGGCATTCTTCGCCGGGAACGCATCGTGCACGCGCGTCATCGCCGAAACCTCGCCCGCGTAGCCATGCCAGGCAATGCCGTCGATAAACTGGTCCGCCTCCTCGTCGCTCAGCTCGTCGATGGCGCGGCCCCACAGCGCGTAGTTGTGATCGAGCACCCAGATCTTCGCCGGCAGTCCCGCTTTGCGCAGCGCCGGACCGAGATGCCATTTCGCAAACTCGACTTCGTACTCCTGTCCCCACAGGCACGCCGGCATTCGGCCATCCTGGTCGGCATCGACCTCGTTCTGCACCGTGACCGCATCGATCGCCACGCCCGCCGCTTTGTAACCCTCGAGGAACTTCACGAAATATCGCGCGTAGGGCACGTAGCTGCTCTTCCGCATGGAGCCGCCCAGCATTGACCCGCCGGTTTTCATCCATCCCGGCGGCGTCCACGGCGACGAAAACAGAAACAACTCGGGGTTGACCTGCCGCGCCTGCTTCAACACCGGCAAAATGTACTCGCGGTCGTGATCGATGGAGAATTTCTTCAATTCGGGATCGGGCTCGGTGCTCTCGTCGAACGTGTAGGCGGTGCGCGAGTAATCGCTGGCGCCGATGCAGGTGCGGCATACGTTCATCGCCATCTCTCCGGGCGCGAACAGGTCGTGCATCACCGCTTCGCGCTCGCTGTCATTGAGTTGGCTGATCACGTAGCAGGTCGCGTCGGTGAATGCGCCGCCGAATCCCAGGATCTCCTGCTTCGTCGCCGCGGGATCGAGCAGAATGGCGTCTGCAGCGACAGCGCTCGCGGGCTTGAAGGCGAGCGGCTCCTGGGCGGCGTGGCGCCGATCGCGAAACGTGCTCCACACGCGAACCGGACCCGGCGAGCCCTGCTGCGCCCATGCGGAAACACGGGCCGAAGCCGCAATGGCTGCGGCCGTTGTCGAAGCGGTCTTCAAAAAAGATCTGCGCGAGCTCCTGCTCATACGTGCGCTCCCCCGGTGGATGTCGCGATTCAGTGCGCAATCATAGCAGGATGGCTGAACCGGCCCCCAGCTTTGCGCCTTCCAGCGCATCCAGAATCTGCAGGGCCAATTGGTTCACGTTGCCGGCGCCCAGCGTCAGAATCAGGTCGCCTTCGCCGGCGGTCTTCAGCACCTCGATCGCCGCTCGCGCAAAGTCCGCCGCGAACCGCACCTTCGGGCCTTCGATGCGGCTGGCCAGCAGCTCGGCGGTTATGCCTGGAATGGCTTCTTCGCTGGCCGCGTAGATGGGCAGCACGACCACCTCGTCGGCGCACTTGAATGCGCCGCCGAACTCCTCCAGCAGGTCGCGAGTGCGCGTGTACCGGTGCGGCTGGAAGACCACAATCACACGCTTGTGTCCGCACTCGCGCGCCGCAGCCAGCGTGGCGCGAATCTCGGTGGGGTGGTGGCCGTAGTCGTCCACCACGGTGATGCCGCGCGCCTCGCCCCGCAACTGGAAGCGCCGGTCGACGCCGCTAAAATTCTTGAGGCCTTCGGCGATCTGCTCCGGCGGAATCTCGAGTTGGTGGCCGATAGCAACCGCGGCCGCGGCATTCAGAACATTGTGGCGGCCGGGGACATGCAACTCGAAGGGACCGAGCAGCCCGCCTGCGGTCAGCACCGCAAAGCGCCAGAAGCACGCGCTTTTGGCGTCGAGAGGCTGTATCCAGTAGTTGGCCTCCGCCTTCGTTCCATAAGTAAAAATACGCCGGTGTGCGCGCGGCAATATCGATGCCAGTTGCGGATCGTCGATGCAGGCGGTCACCGCGCCGTAGAACGGCAACTTGTCGATGAAGGCGAGAAACGCCTGCTCTACATCGGCCATGTCCTTGTAGCAGTCCATGTGCTCGCGGTCGAGATTAGTCACGATGGCAAGAATCGGCGACAGCTTGAGGAACGACCGGTCGCTCTCGTCGGCTTCGGCGACCATGTAGCGCGACGAACCCAGCCGCGCATTCGAACCTAGCGCGTCCACGCGTCCGCCGACCACGACCGTCGGGTCGAGCCCTCCCGCGGCCAGCACGCTCGCTACCATCGACGTGGTCGTGGTTTTGCCGTGCATCCCCGCGATCGCGATGCCGTATTTAAGGCGCATCAGTTCAGCCAGCATCTCCGCGCGCTGGATGACGGGAATGTTGCGCGCCCGCGCCTCGATCACCTCGGGATTGTTCGCCGGCACCGCCGAGCTGGTGACCACCACCGTCGCGCCGGCTACGTTCGCCGCGTCGTGTCCCGCATAAATGGTTGCGCCCAGGCTCGCCAGCCGGTCGGTCACCGGAGTGTTGCGCAGGTCGGACCCGGACACCTGCATTTTGAGGTTGAGGAGGATTTCGGCGATGCCGCTCATGCCGATTCCGCCGATGCCGATGAAGTGCGCGTGCTGCCTGGTTGCAAACATGGGGGTAAAGGTTAGGGTAGCACCAGCAGATGAAGGAGAGTCACCGCGCAAACGGAGTCTTATGGTTCGTTGCTTCTCTAGCGTAGCTGGAAGAATCGAGGATCGAAGACAAAATCCCGCGGCGGGTCATGCTTGACGCTGGAAAATTCGGGATGAGCTGGATTGAATATGAAATTCGACTCAATTCGATTCATTGCGATGCTTGGGACGCGAAGCACTGCGCTGCGCTCTTCCCTGACCCATAAGTCACCGAATTTCTGCGAGTCCGGCATTTCCATCCACATTGCGGATTCAATGGACAGACCGTCGGGAATATCGATTCGAGTGATTGCTCTTGGAGGTATCTTCCGGCCGCCGGCATGAATCAGCGTCTCCAGCACCGCCAAACTCGCATGTTCCGCGGCATAGACAACGCGTGTGCCCGCGGAATGCCATCGGCCCGGCTGCAGGAAAGCGCCCATCGTGTCGAAAACGGCATAAGCCGGGCCGTGCATTCTGAAGACGATCATCAGCCGACCTAAACGGGAAAACCATACTCCAGCGCCGCCAGCAAAGCTTCAATCGCTCGCCCGCCCGCTTCCGTCTTCAGGAGTGACAACGGAGTGGACCCCTGTAATTCCGCATGAGGGCTGTTGAGCCACTCCGTTGCATCTGCTTCATTGCCCCAGACTCGTTCCGCCATCGATAGGATATGGCTAAGCCGTGCCGCGGTCTGACTTGCTTGCGGCCCAAGCGTCTTCCCTGCTCTCTTCCAACTTGAATCGGGAATCAGTTCCGCTCTGACCCTACCCGCCGGCCAGGCGGCCGTCGCGGCAACTCTCTGGAACAATCGCGATGCACCCTCCTTTGAAAATCCCTCGCCCGCCTCAAAGGCGAGGCCCACGGCATTCGCCGCTGTTCGATTGTTTCGACCGGAAAGAATGCCCTGACTTCGTTGCCGTTTCGGGGGATTTCCAATGATGCGTTGTGTGGATTCGACGTGAGCCATGGGCCAATCTCCAATAGTCTCATCATACACCATTCCCATGGTCCATGTGGACCGTATTCGTTCGTTTGTGCCGCCACGCTGGGAGGCCAGGGACACGGGAACAGAAGAAAAGTTGCTCCACTATATTTTCTCCGATTCGCCGCAACCTTTTGATCCCGCAGTGTTTGCACAGGATGTAACTGGCGCGCTCCGAGAGGCAGAACGAGCCAAGCCTAAAGCGGAAAGCAGCCGGACCGGCCGAACCAAATCGGCCGGTTGGGATGGAGGTTTTATGGGCAGCATTCGGAAATTGATGTTGGGTGCAGCAGTATTGGCGGGAGCCGCGATGGTGAGTGCGGTTCCAGCAAAGGCCGCGGTGGTTGGCGTCTACGTCGGTGCCCCGGCGGCGTACGTTTCCCCGTGCCCCGGACCGGGCTATGTGTGGGTCGCTCCCTACCGTGTGGGCGGCTATTGGTACCCCGGGCGGTGGAATTTTGCCGGTGTTCGCCGGCCGGTCATCGTCAACCGGTTCGATCGCGGCCGGGTCTATGACCCGGGCTTCTACGGTCATGACCGTTTCCGCAGGTAGTGCTTCGTCCCTTGCCTCAGAACAGCGGCCCTTCCAAACCTGGAAGGGCCGCTTTTTTGGTTCCGTTTATGGGTCATAAGACGCCGGCATACGAACGGCGCAGCGCCCGCCCGCGCACGCGGTGGATCGATTCCGTCTGTTGCCGTCGACTTTTGGGCATGCCGTACGATTGTTCCCAAAAAGACCGCAACTAAATCGGGTGTTTGCTGTTCAAATGAACAGAAGCCGGCACGGAGCGAAAAACCCGGGGCCGGGGCTGCTGAGATCGGAGATTCCAGGTCCGGATGTGCGGAACCTGGCAGCACAGGGAGGTTCGTTATGAAGAGATTGCGCCTGGTTTTGTTCGCATTGCTCCTGGCCGTGCCGTTCGCGATCACCGCAAACGCTCAAGTCGGAGTGGGTGTCGGTATCGGCCCGGCGGTTGCCGCGCCCTACGATAACTATGGCCCGCCCGATTGCTCGTGGGGCTATTACTCTTACTATCCATACGCCTGCGCGCCTTACGGCTATTACGGACCTAATTGGTTCATCGGCGGCGCTTTCATCGGCGTCGGGCCTTGGTACGGATGGGGATGGGGCCGCGGCTATGGACGCGGATTCGGCTACGGTGGCTACGGTTATCGCGGCGGCTACGGCTACAGAGGCGGATATGGCTATCGCGGCGGGTACGGCGGACGCGCAGCATACGGCGGCGGATACCGCGGCGGAGCGGCAGTTAGAGGCGGATACGCCGGTGGCGGCCGTGTAGGCGGCGGATTTGCCGGCGGACACGCAGGCGGATTCGGTGGCGGCGGCGGGTTCCACGGTGGTGGCGGCGGCCATGGTGGTGGCGGCGGCGGACACCGATAAGTTAAATTAGTCTACGTGCAAAAGCCCGTCTGCTTCGGCAGGCGGGCTTTTTGTTTGGATTGAATCGATCGGACTTCCTTTCAATCGGCCGGTTAACATGGTGTCGCCAATATGAGCGAATATCCTCTCACACTCGAAGGCATCGTCTTGTGGCTGAAATCGAACGCACGCGCGCTTGACCCCTCCACGATTAAGCTCAAGGAGATAGGTGAGCGGCGAAGTCATGTGCCGGCAGTTGGAGCCGACTTCGATTCGCCAAACGCCATGGGTCGGATAAACGTATGGGTATGCGGCCAATTCGATTTCGAAGTGCTCCGGATCGCTGACGGCGAGAGTGTCCTCTTTCGACATGAGACAGCCACAGCGCTGGATGCTGCGATTCTCGATGACGCCTTCTCCCAATTCGTTCAAGCCATGATGAATCCCGAATCAACAATTCCGAGAAAGCCGCCGCAAGGCTCTTAGTACGCGAGGGCCTACACTTTCGGGTTGGCTAATTCCGCTAATCGATTGGCGATGCGCTCGGCTGCATCGGGGCGCACCTGCGTCTTTGCCGCGGCAGCCATCGCGGCAAGCCGCACAGGCGCGTTCAGCAGGCCGGCGAGCGCGGTCAGCAGCCTGTCCGGCATCTGCAGGTCTGTTTCGGTCAGCATAACGGCCGCTCCCGCTTTCACCATCTCCTCGGCGTTGCGCCTCTGGTGGTCGTCGGCCGCGGCGGCAAAGGGAACCAGCAGCGC
>JBAUBR010000215.1:0-20316 GCA_049676965.1 Occallatibacter sp. | reverse complement strand
GGGATCGCTGGGCCCCGGCCCGGCCCCAGACTGCAAACGAGCCGATTCGAGTTCGATGGCCTCACCCTGACCCGAAACCTGCTGCGCAAAATCGATTGCCGCGCGCAGGCCGCTCTCTGCTTGTGGCAGGGGTGCGGATGGCAACTGCGATTCACCCAGGTTCGCGCCCGCATTCGCCTGCGCGTGGCCGATGCCGGAAGCCAGAGCGACAGCCAGGCCGCCGCTTACGAGTGCGCGGAGCGAGCGATGCGGACCGAAGAACGGCGGCCAAAACATGAGGAGCCTTTCAAGCAGCACTGGAGGCACAGGGCAAAGACTTACAATGGAAACGCAACGATACCCTCATTGGCTAAATACCATACCGGGGGTGGGTATTGTCAACCTGAGGTTTCTCCATGTCGCATAGCGAACGGGAAAAAATCAAAATGCTGCAACGGCTGCGCAAGTTGCGCGGCCAGTTGGACGCCGTCGAGCGCTCCCTCGTCGCCGATGAGGACTGCGGCGGACAACTCATGCTGCTGGCGGCAGTGCGCGGCGGAGTGAACGGCCTCATGGGCGAGATTCTGGAGACGCACATTCGTTTCCACGTGACGGACGAAGCCAAGGAACACATCGCCCCGGAACTGGCTGAAGATCTTATCGACCTGGTTCGCGCTTACCTGAAGTAAATCCGGGCGCGGCGTACGCGGCATATGCGGGGTCATGCCCCGATCGTAGTTTGGGCCGCTCTCCGCAATTGTTAACGCGCGGTTGATTTGCATTGTCTCCGGCACGCCGGGTCCTGTTTCCGAAAAGCCGGCGGACGATCTTCCTGCGCGCCAAAGTTCAAATCGATGCAGTTCAAATCGATGCAAACATCCAGCCGCTCCGTTCCTCGCACGAGAGCCGACGAAGAGGCGGGGTTCATTTTTGGGGCTACAGCGCTTCGTCGCAATCGAGAATTACCTGCTTTTTCCTTCCCGCTTCTCCGGCCGGGAAGAATTGTTCCTGCGCGCCGTGATGTTTTCATCCGCCTGTCCAATTCGCCGCGACCCGAACGTCAAGTTAGTGACAGACGAATTCGCGCATCGGAGCGAGGCAGAAAATCAATTGCAATACGTCCTGTTGGATTATGTAAAAGAGTCCGGATGGCCGGCGCGTCGCGCGATCGGGTTGCCAAATTGTCTTCAACCGTGGAAAAAGGGAGGAGCCATGAAGAGCGATATCTGCAAACAAAAAACCGCGGAGGTCTTGATCGCGGGGGAGATGGATGAATTGGTCAGGGGCGCCGCCGAGCGATTGGTGGAGAGGATTGCTCCAGTGCTGCGCCGCCACAGCCTGATTCTGGATCTTTCGTTCATCAAGCGCATCGACGCAGCCGGAATTCGCAGTCTTCTTTCGCTCCACAGGATTGCCAGGAACGCAGGTCATTCCTTCGCCGTCTCAAATGCCTCGCAGCACGTCCAGCGAGCGCTGGCCGCTGTGGGACTCGACCGGATTTTCGCCTCTTGCGACAACCTTGCCGGCACATCTATCCCCACGGCTGCGAAGCCCGTCTCAATTGCCGAAAGGGGCGGGCTCCATGCCGGTTCGACGTCGGCAAGCCTATGGGTTGCGGAAAGCGCGACGCGCGGATGCGGCCAGTCAATCGCCGATTCGAATCGGCGCCTCGCTGGCTGTTGCATCATCGATGTGCCCGATCTTGAGACCGCAATTTGGTGGGCGGCGCGCAGTCCGGCCGTTAAGATTGGAGCCGTCGAGGTGCGCCCGCTCTGGGCCGCGGCGTAGGCTATGGCGTCCAGTGAAGACGATCTGAGAGCACGCATTACGGCTGAGGCAGTCGCGCGCCGGAGCTATGGCAAGCTGGTAGCGTTTCTCGCTGTGCGCAGCGGCGATGTGGCCGCCGCCGAAGATGCGCTCTCCGAAGCATTCGCATCGGCGCTCACCACCTGGCCGCGGAATGGCTGCCCGCAAAATCCTGAGGCGTGGCTGATGACCGTGGCGCGACGCAAGATCATCGACCAGGCGCGGCGGCGGCAAGCCAGCGGAATCGTCGACGAAGAGATTGAGCGCATCGCTGCGCTTCCCGATAGCGACGCATCCGCCGCGGAGATTCCGGACCGGCGGTTGGCCTTGATGTTTGCCTGCGCGCATCCCGCCATCGATGCGGCGATTCACGCGCCGCTGATCCTGCAGGTTGTGCTGGGCCTGGATGCGAAGATCGTTGCCTCGGCATTTCTCACTTCGCCGGCGGCCATGGGCAAGCGGCTGGTGCGCGCCAAGGAGAAGATTCGCCAGGCGGGGATTCCGTTTCGTATCCCTGAGCGCGCCGAGCTTGCGGGCAGGCTGGCAGCCGTTCTCGATGCCATTTACGCCGCATACGGCGAAGGCTGGACAGATCCCGGCGGCACCGATGTGACCCGGCGCGATTTGACCGAAGAGGCGCTCTACCTGGCGCGGCTCGTCACCGAATTGCTGCCCGATGAGTCGGAAGCGCTGGGGCTACTCTCGCTGATGTTACACGCCGAAGCACGCCGGAGCGCGCGCCGACGCGCGGATGGCGAGTATGTGCCGCTGGCCTCGCAGGACCAGAAGCTCTGGGATTGGCAAATGATCGCCGAAGCTGAGGCGCGCTTGCGGCAGGCCGGCGCGCTCGGCGCAATTGGCCGTTACCAGTTGGAGGCCGCATTGCAATCGGCGCACGTGGAGCGCTGCCGGACTGGTCGCTCCAACTGGGCTGAGGTAGCCGTGCTGTACGATGCGCTGCTGGCTTTGGCAACGTCGCCGGTGGTGGCCATCAATCGCGCGCTGGCCATCGCGGAGCTACAGGGCCCCGAAGCGGGCCTCGCAGAGATGGAAAAGCTGCAAGAGGATTCACGCCTGGCCGAGTATCAGCCATGGTGGGCGGCGCGGGCCGAATTGCTGGCCAGGGCCGGCTCTCTCCGCGAGGCGCGCCGGGCGTACGAGCTTGCCATCGGCCTTGAACGCGATCCGGCAGTACGGCGTTTCCTCGAGGGCCGCCGGACACAACTGCCGCGATGAAGCGGGAACCGAACTTCCTCTTAGGTCAAATCGGAAACATTTGTCCTTTGTGACCAAAGACATATCGGAAATCGCAATCTTCCCTTGAGATAATGGAGAGCGAGCTTCTGCAAGGAGTTTTTCGCGCCGGATGGCACGGATTTGCGACTTCCGGCGGAAATTCGAGTCGAACAAAAGGGGTGCCGATGAACGGTGTTTTCGTGGTGGGGGCCGGGCCGGCGGGCATGTTTGCGGCAAAGCAGATTGCGCTGGCGGGATTCGAGACCTTCATTTTCAACCGCGATATCAAGCCCGGCGGTCTCGCCGAGTATGGCATTTACCCCATGAAGGACAAGATGAAGGTGGGGCTGCGCAAGCAGTTCGCGCGCGTGCTGGAGCTGCCTAACGTCCACTACTTCGGCCACGTTCAAGTCGGCGCCGCATACGACGTAACAATCCAGGAGCTCGAAGCCATGCGCCCCGCGGCCATCGTGTTTACCTCTGGCGCGCAGGGCACCAAAAAGCTTGGCCTTCCCGGCGAGGATTTGAAGGGCGTGTACGCGGCCAAGGACTTCGTCTACCACTACAACCAGCTGCCGCCTTATGCCGCGCGCGATTTCGGCACCGGCAAGCGGATTGCGGTCATCGGCATGGGCAATGTGGCCATTGATATCGCGCGCTGGCTGCTGCTGGACGATCCGGGACGGCAAACCGAAGAAGTGATCATCATCGCGCGCCGCGGACCTTCGGAGATCAAATTCGACAGGAAGGAAATTGAGTACGTCGATCGCCACATTGCGCGCGACATGCTGGTGCGGGAGCTTGAGCGGGTGCGCGAGCGCTGCGCCCGGGTCGACCAGGATGCATCGCCGGAGCTCGTTTTCGAACAGCACTTCCGGCATCTCAAGGATCCCGATTTCGCATCCGTGCCCCCGCGGCTCTCGTTCCGGTTTCTCTCCTCGCCGACGGCAGCTTTGGCAGGTCCCGATGGCCGCATCGCCGGGCTGGAGATCGCCGAGAACGAGCTGGTGCTGCGCGCCGACGGCTCGACCGCAGCCAAGGACACCGGCCAGCGGACGACCATCGAAGTCGATACCCTGATCTTCGCCATCGGTGACAAGCACGATCCACTGATCGGCTTGCCGATGGGAAAAGACGGATACGCGACGCGGCCAAATCCTGAGCGGCCCAGCGACCCATCGTTCGAAGTGTGGGACCCGGTGGCGCAGTGCGTGCTCCCTGGCCGCTTTGTTGCCGGATGGGCTCGGCTGGCGAGCACAGGGCTGGTGGGCATCGCCCGCCACGATGGCGAAGTGGGTGCCGCCAAGGCGATCGAACTCCTAAAGAACGCGCCGGACAAGGGCACCCTGAGCGAAGAGGAGATTCAATCGCGCCTGGCGGCGGAAGGCATTCGCACCGTGAACAAGCTTGACCTCGCGCTGCTGGCGCGAGCCGAGCAGCGGGCGCTCGAGTCCGGGCTGGCAGGACCGCGCGGATTCGCGGACAACGAATCGATGTTTCAGGCCATCGATCGAGAGCGCGAACTGCTGCAATCGTCGGCATCCGAAGGCAGCCAGCTTGTCTCCACGCCTTAGGAAAGCTCTGAATAAGTCGAAGTTCTGAAGGGTACGGGCTTCAGCCCGTACGTAAACCCAGCAAAATGGACGGGGCTTTAGCCTCTGGGGGAATGCTGGCTTCAATTCGCGGGCATATTCAGAGGTTCCTTAGTGGGAACAGAGCAATTTAATTGCGCGGATTCGATGGTAAGATTGTCTTACCGTGGTGACCAAGGTTTCAACCAAAGGTCAGGTCGTGCTTCCCGGGCCGATTCGCCGCAAGCTCGGAATTCGCGCGGGCGACTCGCTCGATGCGCGCATCGAAGACGGCCGGATTGTGCTGACACCGAGGAAGAAGCCTGAATTCAAAGCGAGAATCATCAAAGACCCGCTCACCGGCTTTCCGGTTATCACGCTGGGGCCTGGCGCACCAATCCTGACCAGCAAGGAGATTGAAGACGCGCTGGCCGATTTTCCATGAGATGCCTGCTCGACGTTAACGTGCTCATCGCACTCGGCTATATCCAGCATGAATTCCATGATCGAGTCGCCGGATGGGTGCGCTCGAAAAAGGTCCATCCCCTTCTCACATGCTCGCTCACAGAGCTCGGATTCGTTCGCATTTTGGCACAGACTGTCGCGTACGGCTTTACCGTTCATCGGGCGCGTGAGCTTTTGCTGGAATTGAAAACGAGCACAGAATTCCAATTTGAGTTCGTTCCGGACCAGAACGATATTTCATTGCTTCCCGACTGGGTAAAAACCGGAAAGAGCGTCTCGGATGGCCATCTTTTAAACCTCGCGTCGAGGCATCGAGCCGCGCTTGCCACCCTGGACGCCAGAATTCCAGGAGCTTTCCTGATCCCCTTTCCATGAGCACCCTCAAATAGGAAACTGTGAGAAACTAGATAAGCGGTAATTTGGATGCCTGCTCGAGCCGAAGCCGGCAGCGCGGCTCAAATCCTACACTCAATCTGGGCGAATACCGGTCCGGAATGGCCGACGAACTACTGCGGCCAAAGACCGGCATCCCGCGAAGGACCTCAGGAATTAGAAGACATGATCAGCGTCAGCAACATCACCATGCGCTACGGCTCGAAGGTGCTCTTTGAAGAAGTGAGCACCACGTTTACTTCCGGCCGGCGCTACGGTCTCACCGGCCCCAACGGCGCCGGCAAATCCACCTTCATGAAGATTCTCACCGGCGAGCTCGATCCGCAAAAGGGCACGGTGGTGCGCCCGCGCAAGATGGGCGTGCTCAGCCAGGACCAGTTCGCGTTCGACGCCTATCGCGTCATCGACACCGTCATCATGGGCAACAAGCCGCTGTGGGCGGCGCTCGAAGAGCGCGATCGCATCTATGAAAAATCCGAGATGACCGACGAAGATGGCATGCGCCTCGGCGAGCTCGAAGGCATCATCGGCGACGAAGACGGCTACACGGCGGAGAACGATGCCGCAGTGTTGCTGCAGGGCCTCGACATTCCCGACGAGGTGCACGAGCGCAAGATGAGCGAGCTGCAGGGCGGGCAAAAGGTGCGCGTGTTGCTGGCGCAGGCGCTCTTCGGCAAGCCCGAGGCGCTGATGCTCGACGAGCCCACCAACTATCTCGATCTCGACTCGATCCATTGGCTGCAGGATTTTCTGCTCAACTACGACGGTACGCTGATCGCCATCTCGCACGACCGGCATTTCCTCAACAGCGTGACCACGCACACCGCCGACATCGACTACCAGACCATCATCACCTACACCGGTGGCTACGACGAGATGGTGATGGCCAAGACGCAGATTCGCTCTACGCTCGAATCGCAAAACGCACAGCGCGAGAAAAAAATCGCGCAGCTCAACGAATTCATCGCGCGCTTCGCCGCCGGCACGCGTTCGAGCCAGGTGACCAGCCGGCGCAAGGAAGTGGAGCGGCTGCAGACCAACGAACTCGCACGCTCCAACATCGCGCGGCCTTACATCCGCTTGGACCAGGTAAGACCGAGCGGCAAGCACGTGCTCGAATTCAAGCACCTGACCAAGATCTACGGCGAGCACAAGGTCATCGACGGCTTTACCGCCAACGTGCTGCGCGGAGAAATGATCTGCCTGATGGGCCGCAACGGCGCGGGAAAGACTTCCCTGCTCAAATGCCTGCTGCAGAATTATCCCGGCCTCGCCGACAAGGACTTTGTGCTCGACTCAGGCTCGGTGTTCTGGGGCCACGAAGCGCAGGTGGGCTACTTCCCGCAAGACGTGGGCTCGACCATCGAGCACGGCCTCACCGTGGCAGAATGGCTGCACCGCTGGGATCCGAGCGCCCACGTCGAAGACATTCGCGGCATTCTCGGCCAGATGCTTTTCTCCGGCGAAGAAGGCGCCAAGCCCACCAAGGCCCTGTCCGGCGGAGAGCAGGCGCGGCTGGCGTTCTGCAAGCTCATCCTCACCAAACCCAACATTCTCATCTTCGACGAACCAACTAATCACCTCGACCTCGAAGCCATCAACGCGCTCAACATCGCGCTGCAGCGATACGAAGGTACGGTGCTGCTGGTAACGCACGACCACGACCTGATCGACGAAGTCGCCACACGCCTGTGGCACTTCAAGGAAGACGGCATCGAGGACTTCCAGGGGCCATATGCGGAGTGGAAGGGCAAGCATAACTAGCGCGTTCAACAGGTCAATTTCCACTTCAAGGCGATGTCCGAAACGGCGAACCCGGCAATCCCTCGCCATTGAACAGATTGCACCGCGGGCTGTTGGCCCAGCCATAGCGGACAGACACCGGCTCGGTGATCGACGGGCTCGTCACAATGACGGTTTCGCCGTCGATGGTCGCCGTCGCGGGAACGAATTTGCCGTCGCTGCCCGCCGCTTCGAAGCCGGTCAATTCCCCGCCCCGCGCATTCAATCCCTGGGCATGATCGAACCAGATGCGGATCGAGGCGCCCTCCGGAGTGGCCTGGCGGAACATGGGACCAGAGTATTCAACGGCTTCTCCGTAACTCAGCGCGCGTGCGGCGCGTGCCAGCCGCAGGCCCACATCGACCTTGTCGGTTGGGTGCACATTGTCAGGATTGCCGATATCGATGGTAACTGCCATGGCGGTGTTCTCGATCGCCAGCGTCTTCACCTGCTGCTCGCGCAACGTTGCCCAATCTTCAGTTGCGTCGGATTTGTAGTTCGAAATCTGCACGAAGAGAAACGGAAAATCGCCGATGCCCCACTCATGGCGCCAGTCCTCAATCAATGTCCGAAAGATGCGGCTGTAGAGCGGCGCGCGCTCGAGCGGGCTGTTGCTCTCGCCCTGGTACCAGATCACGCCGCGAATGGCGAACGGCGTCAGCGGCGCAATCATGCCATTCCACAGGTTTCCCGGCCCCCAGCTGGCAGGATCCGGGCGCCAGGGCGCTTCAGGCACCGGTTTGCCCTCCGCCTTGGCCTCGGCCTGGAGCCTCGCGAGTCGCTTTGCCTCAAGCAGATCGTCGGGCTCCTGCTCTATCATTCTGCCTCGCGAAGCAAACAGCGGATTGAGTGCAGCGTCTTCGCCCAGAGCGGTCAGGCGCGTCCACGCCTCGGCCACCGTTCCGCCCCAGGTCGAATCGATTATGCCGATAGGGACGTGCTCGCGCTGCTCGATCTCGCGCGCAAAGTACCAGGCCACGGCAGAGAAATTGCGTGCGCTTTCCGGCGATGACGCTTCCCATCCAGCCGTGTCGACGTCGTCCTGCGGAAAATCGGAGGCCAGCTTTTTCACGATCAGCAGGCGGATACGAGGAATGCCCGCATGGGGCAGATCCTGGTCTGCGGTCGCTGCCTGGTGCATGGCGAATTCCATGTTCGACTGCCCGGAAGCAACCCAAACGTCGCCGACGAGAATGTCTTCGAGTGTAATCGTCTGCGGCGCTGTCGATTCCGCGTTCGCGCCCGGCTCCGGTGAGGAGCCTCGTATCGTCATTTGGAACGGGCCGCCCGCTGCGCCCGGCGGAAGATAGACACTCCACCTCCCCAGCTCGCCTGCTTTGGTGGAGCGCGTTACGCCGTGAAAGGTAACGCTCACGTTCTCTTCCGGAGCGGCCATGCCCCACACGTGGACAGGTAAGTCGCGCTGCACGACCATGTGGCTGGCCAGGATTTTGGGAAGTGTTACCTGCGATGGAAGTGTCGCTCCGGGAACGAATGCGGCAAGCAAGAGGAGTTGCAGTTTCACATAGGCCTCGGTTGGGTCGGAGTTCCGGACTGCTTTCCAAATAGCGAGTTCACCTGGGTTGTCCGGAAAGAGAACGTTATCAGATGTGGAGCGCCTTCGTCAGTCATTCGCCTCGTGATTGCCAATTCGTACTCTCGCATCATGATGAAGAATGAGCTCAACACGCACAAACCCTTGCTGCGCTCCGGGTCAAAAATTCGAGACTGAACGAGACGCGCCGAAGCCACTTAGACGGGGGCCGGATAGTCTTTTGGCGTTGACAGAGTGCGACCGCGAACCGCAAAATCCCCTCAGCGCGGGAACGCAGGCCGCCGGCGCTGCTGCTATCGGGTTTGCTCAAGCGCATCCCGCTCAAACAGCGAATTCCGGCCTCACGGAAAGCAAGGGAACGAATGAGTAACGGGGAAGCGAAAAGCTTGAAGAATCACGGGCGGCTCGATCCGCCATACCACATTGTTACGTTCGCAGTTCTCATCGTCAATCTCGTTCTCGCCATCGCCTTCGCCATCAAACACCTTAATCTCTATTCGGCGTGGCTAGTTATTCTTTCCGTCGCCGTCTTCATACCGTTTTTCAAATTGCGCACCTATCCGCTGAAAGTGCAGGATCGTGTCATCCGGCTCGAAGAGCGACTGCGCCTGCAGGTGCTTGCTCCCTCCGAATGGCACACTCAAATCTATCGCCTCGCCGAGGACCAGTTAATAGCTCTTCGCTTTGCGGCGGACGACGAGGTTGTCGCTCTCGCCAAAGATGCTCTCGAGCAGAACCTGACGCGCAAGCAGATCAAGGAGCGGATCAAAAACTGGCGGTCGGATAACTGGAGAGTGTGATTGCGCCGGCGACTTACCAGCTCTTCTTGATCAAGGTATCGAACGCAAACCCGCCATTGGAATCGCGGGTGGCGCTGATCGCTACTCTCGGCGATATCTGGTACTGACCCTGTATCGTCTGGCTTTGCGTAGTCGCCACATTCGACGAAAACGTAACAAAGAGATTCCCCGTCACGCGCTGCTGGATGGTAATGTTCGCGCCGGCCGGTCCCTGTGCACTGCTGTTTGCCAGTACGGGGCTGATGGAAAGCTGCGAGATACCGGCGATCTTCGATATGCGGCTTGTAACCTGGCTCGAAACCTGCGATGCAATCAGTGACTCGGCCTGCTGATTCGCCGGCGTCGCCGTTGCTGCGCTGGCTTCGGTCGTCTGCCCGAACGCAAGCAAATTGATGATGTCCGCCTGCGGCAATGCGGGATTTGAAGTGTACTGAGTCTGCAGTTGGTCGACCGGCCCTTGGAAACGTAGTGTAATGTCGTATTGCTGGATGCTCGTGCCAACGGATAAGTTCACCACCGGTTCCGTCTGCGATGGATTGACGAATTGCACCGTGCCGCCGTTCAAAACAAACCGTTCGCCGTTCAAAATGACGTCGCCATTTGTCAGATCGATGCGGCCCAGCAGCACCGGCGCATCCGCCGTGCCTCGAACCTCAAGATTCGCAGCGCCGCCCACGCTCAGAGCTCTGCTCACCAGGTTGACGTTGTTCGTGGAATGCACCGCCAGATTGAGCTGCACATTTTGAGCAAACCCCAAAGATGGCGGCGCGACAACTCCCCCGGAAAACTGCCCGATAAGGCTGGTCAGATCGAACGCCGGAGTAAAAGATAGATCGGAGAGATCTACCGATCCGCCAAGCACCGCGTTTTCCGCTGTTCCGGTGAACCTCAGATTGGAATCGATGCTTTCGCGCATTCCCTGCGGATAAAGAATGCGAACTCCATGCGCGGCCATTCCCAGATCGAACCGCATATTCGGCCGATAGGCAACTCCGCCGTGCGCCGTTACCGTTCCGCCGCCGACACTGCCCTGAAAGCTGGCAATATCGATGCGATTGTTGGTCACCTTCAGCACGCCGTTGCCGTGCGCCAACGCCGCCGGCACGCCCGCAGAGGAGAAGTTGGCGTCGACAATGTCGATCTCTCCGCCTAAGTCCGGTCCGCTCGCCACGCCGTGTGAGTTAATGTTGAACTTCAGCTCGCCGGAGCTTCTAACATCCGGATCGAATAGCTGCGCAAGTTGCAGGTTCACTGAGCCTTGGAGCAGCAGAGACATTGGCCCGTTTGTGGAAATTGGAATCGATCCCTGAAGCTGCAAATCGGTATCGGTCCCGCTAATTTCGGCACGCTGAAGATTGATCACTCCATTCAGGTAATCCACGCGAATCGGCGACTGCGCCGCAAGCTGTACACGGTATCCGTAGCCAAACTTGAGAACAGGAATGGTAACATGCGCTTCGATTCGGTTTTTATCCTTGAGCGGCCCATGGAGCGTGGCGTGAACCTCGGTCTGCCCTGAAACATCTGACGCTTCGTCAGGAGAGTACGCGGCGAGCAGCGGCTGCAGTTGAATCAGCTGAGTGTCGAGCGACGCGTCGGCTTCGTAGTCTCCGGTCAGGTTCACCTTCGCCTTTGCTTGAATCAATGTATTGACTGCCGTTGACTCGAGAGTTGCATTCACGACGTGATTCGCCAGGTTGGCTTGCAGGTCGATCCCCGTCACGGATTGATTCCGAATCACGAGCTTCGGGATTTTGAGCGTCGCATCAAACTGCGGATTGTCGAATGACCCCTGACCCTTCGCGTTAATCGTAACTACGCCGGCCGCGTTTATATTTCTTGCATGCAATGCCTCGAGTTTGTTTAGTTCAATCCCACTCGAATTCACTTGTGCCGTAAATATCCTTTGTTTGGGTTGCACGGTTGCTTCACAATCGACAGTTCCCGCGGGACTCTGCGCCGCTAACTGTCCGTGCACTTCATCCCCGCTCCCTGAGAAGTTCAACTTAATCGAATTGACGGGTTGGCTGTAGAGCGTGCTTTTCGTCAGAGTTACGGTTCCCTTCCCGATGGGATTCAATTCGGTTCCATGAAGGGTCACATTGACGTCGAGCGTGCCGGTTACCGGCGCCTGCTGACCTGCGATCTTGATCAGTTCGGCGACATTCAACTGAGAAGCATGAAGATCGACCTGGATGTTACTGGTGTCAGTGAAAGCCCATTGGTTCAGGTCCGCGCTTGCGTTGAATGCGATACGGCCCTGCCGCGCCGGGTCTAACTCCGCATCCCGCACAGTCACCGAAGAGGGACTTGCACCCAGGCTTGCACGAATCGTCTTCCACGTGCTGCCTTTCAACTGCAAATTTGAAGCCCTCAATTGGCCGGCGAGGTGCGGCGCCGAAGTCGAGCCGCGTACCGTTCCCTGGAATGCCGCGCTGCCGGCCAAGCCGAGCGGCTGCAACGGGTGTTCGAGAGAACCGGTTCGAAAGAGGTCCGCAAATGCTTCTACCTCGCGCAGATCGTTAACTTGCAGCTGAATGTTGAGATTCGAACTTTGACTCAAAACGCCATTCATTGTCAGATCGGTCTGCGTTGTCCGGATATAGCTTTCGCGCAGCTCCAACTGATGCATATTGGCAAAATATGTCCCGTGAATCGCACTTTCTACTGGAATCACAGATGGCCGAAAGCCTCCGTTGTTCATATCTGTTGCTTGCTTCAGCGTTACCTGAGCGCCTGATACCTGTCCATCGATCGTCGCATTCGCGTGCACTACAAGGTCAGCGAGCGTCTTGCCCCACGATGCCGTTGCGTCCGCGTCCAGAGTTCCGGTAAGCACAACGTTTCCCATTTGCGCGGTCCGTCCAAGCGTTCGATTTAGCTCGTCGAGTGAGATTCCGCTCAATTTCACAGTCATCTCCGAGTGAGGATCGTGCCCATTGACAGCCATCGTTCCTGATGTCTTAATGAGGCCTCCAAGGCACCGCGCGGTGAGTTCATGCAGAACCACTTCACCATTTGCGAACGTATACTTCGCTGCAATGCGATCGATTTCCGCATGTCTTGCGGCGAATACAAAATCGAGCCTTCGACTCGACACGCTTCCGTTCACCACAAGCGATTCGGCCAGAGTCAGATTCGGATCTTGGCGATATTGTATGGAACCGGCCGTCTGAATTAGCCCGGCTGGAATCGAGTCATTGTGGAGTATTCGCCCGGCCTGCTTGCCGTCCACTATGATGTCATAGTGCGCTTGAACAATGGGCGCAACGTAGCTCCTTAGCGTAGCCGAGAGGATCGCGCGGGACGGACCGATGCTGAGTTGAGCCTTTGTAAGATTGAACGTGGACGGCGTCGCGTTGAACTCGGCAAACAAATCGTGCGAAACAGGCTGGAACGAACCGTAAACGAGACGCCCGTTCGAGTATCCAAGCCGGCCGGAATATTCACGCAAAGGACTATTGAACAAGGTGTGAAATTCGACGTTTTGTAGGTCGGCGGAGAGTTGGCTCGGCCGGTTGTTGTAAGAGACCTCTCCATTATCGAGCGCCGCATGGCGGATCCCCAGGTCGAAAACTTCATTCGGGTTGGGCGGGCTCCCGCTGTTGTTGAATTTCGGAATGTTCGAATTACCTTGCTTATCAACGACTATTCGGACTACCGGGTGGTCGACACGAAGGTCATCAAGATACCATTCATGGCGGAGAATCGAAACGATCCGGACGCCTGCTTCGACGTGACTGGCCTCAAGCAACGGCAGATTCGAGTAGGGAGCGGCTCCATCGACCTTGATACCATAGAGGTCGACACTTAGTGTCGCCAAATGCAACGCATAGTTTTCTAGATTCACTTGAACGCCCAGTTTGCTGCCAGCCTGACGTTCGAGCACAACGATCAGATAGTTATGAAAACGCTGGCTGTGCAGCAGGATGAGAGCCGCGCTCGCGGCGAAGGTGACGATTGCCGCGGACCCGGCCAAGGACCACACAACAATCCTTGCCCATAGGGGCCGCTTTTTGATCGTCGGCGGGCCTGAATGCTTAGGAGACTGCACAAATGAGTTAGCCTTATTCATAAGAAGCCTTCTCAGAACGCCTGACCAATTGTGACAAAATACTGTGTGGCGTCGATTCCAGCGATAGGCTTGAGATTGCGTCCAATGTCCACGCGGATTGGACCAACCGGAGTCGCGTAGCGCAAACCAACACCGACATTGTTGCTATACAACGATGTAAAGTCGTGAAAGCCTACACTCGGAAAGACGTTGCCGCCATCGTAGAATACTGCCATCCCGAGTCCTTTCTTGAAGGGCAGAGGAATGCGCGCCTCGGAGTTGATGAGAAGCAGCTCGTTGCCGCCGCTGGGAACACGAATGTAACTGCAGTTGGGCGGCGAGCAGCTCGTGGTGGACCCCCCGTTGTTGGAGACCGGGATTTGCCGTTGCGGTCCCGCGCCATCGAGCGGAAACCCACGCAACGTGTTCCCGCCGCCAGTAAAAAACTCTTCGCTCAGAGGAACGCGGCTGTTGGAATAAGGCTGCGCCAGCCCAATGCGCAGGCTTTCAGCCCAGACGATGTTATGAAACGCCTGCTTGTACCATGCCGCTTGTCCTATGACCTTGGCGAAGTCTACGCTCGAACCCAGCTTCGTGTTATTGAAGTCCATCTCGATCGATTCGAGGACGCCCCTGTGCTCATCCATCGCATTGTCGCGCGTGTCGCGAGTAACATTCGCCGCCAGCGTCGATAGTCGGACATGCTGATCGGCCGCCGGCACCAATGCGGGGATCTCGATCCGGGTCAGGTCGATCTGGCTGAAGCTGTAACGAAGAAAGAGCTCGTTCTTTTTAACCTTGTCCAGGTCTCTCTGAATCTGGGTTGTGGCAATTTCTTCCTGCGAGGAAAAGATGGGGTTCTCTTCGTCCCTCTCGGCGGAGATCGACGTCGTGGCTTTCCATGGAGACCAGCGAAAGTTAGGAACGATATAATACGCCGCACCGCGCTGGTCAAGCCGCCCGGCGAAACCCGTAAAGGAAATCGAATCCCCTTTTCCACCGACATTGTTGCGCGTGTATTGGAATGTCCCTCTCGGCCCGTAGAAGGTCTTCTGGCTGGTTGCAAAATTTGACGGCAGGCCCACCGGAGGCAAGTTAGGCAGCGCGACTGTCCCACTGGGAATGCTGCCTCCGCGATTGATCACTTCGAAGCCAAATCCGTAGGTGATATCGTTGCGCTTTGCTTCGTGAACCTTGGCAAGCACGTCTTCGCTGGTCTGAGTCGTGATCTGCCGGCGTGGATCGACCTCGGCCCAGTCGAAAACTCCGGTGTGATCGTACAGCTTGCTTCCCGCGGTCAGCAATTCGGTCTCGGTAAGAGGCTGCTCCGGCTTGATGGACGACATGTCTCTGTCGATCAACCGCTGCTGCGTGTGCACGCGCCCGAGCGTGAGCACATCTGCGGTATATACTTTTGGCCCCTCGTAGATTCGGTATACGACATTGATGCGGTGTGGCTCGTTCTTCGATACTTCGCTCGCGGCCTCGCGAAAAGTCGAATTCAGATATCCGGCTTTCAGATAGTTGGAAACAATTTCCGCGCGGTCGTGCGCGACGCGCGCCTGTGAGTAAGGATTGCCGGCGGCAAGCTCCAGTCCGCCGGGAGCGAATTGCGACTCGGGAAATGTTTGCGCGCCTTCGATCGTGAGAGAGTCCACGACATCGCGCGGTCCCTCCGTGACGGCGAAGGCGACGCTGATATCTCCGCCGCGATTCGACACTTTCGAGGTGACGCGGACGCTCGAAAACCCTTCGGACCTATAGACAGCTGAAAGGTTATCTACACTCGAACGAACAAACTGGTCGCTGAATTTCCCGTGCAAAAACCAATGCGCCTTTTGAACGGCGATATGCGGATCAAGTCGTGACGAGGGCAGTGAAGCGTTCCCTGCCAGTTCGACCGATTCTACCTTGTGCTTCTTCTCTCTAACAATTCGATAGACGATGGTGTCGTTGCTTTTCGACTTATTGAATTGAGTATTTACCTTGACGTTGAAGAAGCCCTTGGCCTCGAAGTACGACTCGAGTGCCTGCTGGCCCTCCTGTACCGACTCCTCGTCGACACCGATTCCCTGATAAACAGGCAGTAGGGACTTGCGGGTCCAGCTCCACAGATGGGCGCCTTCAATTCTTACATGAGTCAGCTCACCGAGGTTGACATTGAAATGAATGTCTGCCCGGTTTGTATCCGTATGGTATTCGGCGCCAGTCAGTTTTACCTCCGCTCCCAGCCAGCCCTGCTTTTGCAATTCAGACTGGATTAATTGCGTACCTTTGGTCAACGCGGAGTGATGATAGGTGCGTCCAGGGCGGACCGCGGCGCCACGCAATCGCGCCGACAGTGTTTGCACGTGATGTGTGAGGTCGGCACCTTCGGCCGGAGTTACATCCGCGAAATCGATGCTGCCGAATTTGGCTCGGCGGCTCAAGCTTACGTGAAACAGCACGTTGGCAATGCCACGCCCGGAATCGGCCTGTACTTCGGAATCGACAGCGGCCTGAAAGTATCCCTCCTGACGGAAGAAGTTCACCAGTTTCTGGCGGTCCTGTTCGACTTCGTCCGCACTGAATGGAGTCTGGATAGGATAGTTCGAAGCCTGGACTAACTGGGAGTAAGGGAATCTTTCCGCACCGGGAAAGGTGAAAATGCCGAAGTATACGGCCGGCTCGAGAACGAAGATGACCCGCACGCCGTTCGCCGCGGGCTCCACTTGAATCCTCACTTCCTGAAACCCGCCCGCGGTCTTCAGCGCGGCCGCGGTGCGATCGATTTTATCTCTTGAGAATGGCTGACCGGCCTTCTGTTCGAGGAGCACTGCCAGTTTTGATAAATCGGTGTTGGGTCTTCCAGCCAGTTCGACCAATGTGACATTCTGCCCTTCGTACGATGAAAGCAATTCCTCTGTGGCGGGCGCGGCCGCCGGCACCGAGCTCGGAGTAGACTGCGCAACCGGGCTTTGAGCTGCGATGAGCGGGTTTGCTCCGGGAAGCATGCAAAGCAAAATCGCGGCGCGAAGAAGACACTTCGCCCGCCAGGGGCGCTGCCTCCGGCTCGCGTCGCCTCGAAGGCCGCGCAAATGTTCGAATAGACGCCGAACAAGAGACAGATTCACTTTCAGATCAGATGCGCCGGAAAAGCAGCAGGTTTTACGTGCCGCCGGAGAGGAGTAAGTGAATTCGAGGCGGCGGAGAAGCGGCTACCTGCGGGCCCGGAGAGCTATGCCGTGAATGGTTGTGGAACAACAGATGCAAGTTAGTCCTCCACGCGGGTTGGCAAGCCGGCCAGTTAGCATAAGGTTCCCGCGATTCATCGCAATTCCAACAAGCCGGCGTCACATGCTTGAACGCGCTCTAGAAATGGCGGATGGATTCGCCGTGCACTGCCGGCGGCGCAGCGATTGGCGTGACACCGCGGTCGCCTGTGCGCTCCACGTGGCTCTCGAGCGATCGGCTCACCAGGTCGCGCGAGCCGAGGCCGACAGCGAGCGCAAGGGTGAGCACGATTCCGCCGAAGAGAATTCCGAAAGCCAATTCGACGACGGCGCCGCCGATCTCCAGGTGGTCGAGAGCCATGGCCGCGGTCAGAACCATGACCAGCCATTTGACTCCGAGCGAAAGGAACTTCGCGTATTGGAGTTGCGCATTGACGGCGCCAATGAGGACCGAGCGCGCCAGGAAGCGCGCAATGAGTGTGCCGGCGATGAGGATGAGGATGGCGCCAACGGTGTGCGTCAAATATGGCAAAAGCGAAATAGGGAGAGTGGTGCCTGCCGCGTAGGAAGTGTCGAACGCGGAGACGCCGATAATAAGCCCGAGGAAAACGCAGGCCCAGAATGAAACGCGCGCGACCAGAGCGGTGGGAGCGCTGGCTGGGGTCCAGTCGGCGCTGCCACGGCTGCGCGCGATGCGGTCGTCGAACTTGGCCATCGTCAGCACCCGCCGCAGCACCGCGGAGATGGCCATACCGATGAGCGTGAATATAAAGAGCGCGACGAAGAAAGCAAGGATGCCCGGAAGGATGCCGATGAGCAGCGAAACGACGCGGTAGATGGATTGATGGAGCGCATCCGACATGTGGCGCAGAATGGAATTACTATCCGCGTACACGGGCGGCGTATCGGACTGGGATGCGATGAGCCTGAGCATCGCGGGTAGAAGGTTTGCCATCGAATTCACTCCTTTTGCTGCTTACCGGAGGCGCCGGCGGATTCGGTCATGGATTGAACCTGTCTGGCCAGCGCCAGCGTGAAACGAGATAAGGTTTCTCCGCCTCGAAAGCTGCTGCGACCGCCTCAACGTGCCGTTCGGGATCCACGCCGGAGGCAATCATGTTGATGTGGGTGGCCGCCCATGCGAGATAGAGCGGGATGAGAGCGCCGAGCAAGTGGCCGCGGTTGATGGTGCGAAGCCTGAAAGCAAGCATAAAATCGTAGACAATACGGGCCCACAGGTTCTCCGGCATGCTGAACGCCGCAGCGTCGGCAATGGAAAGCCGCTTGAGTCCCAGCAATGAGTGGGGCGGAAGAACCAACGACCAGATTTCCTGAAGATTGCTGTAACCAAGGTGAAATGTCTCGATCATTGAGGCGATGTCCGCGGCGGCGCTGGGAGGCGATGCCTGCGGCGCCGGATTGCGGGCGAGCGCCAGGCGGCGGGCGCGCTGCCAGAAAGCAGCCTTGAGCTCGATATCGGCGAACAGCGAACCGGTCACCTGGGCGAGCACGGCGTTGATGTCGGGATTGATGGGCTGGGGAAGCGCGCGCGGGCCGGCCTCGACTTCATGGAGGGCGAATCCGGCGACCGCCGCTTCGTTGACGGGCCAAACCAGTGCTTCACCCGGGTTGAGCATGGTGAACCGCTGGGCGGCGTGGGCCAGCCGCTCGGCCATCCGGATGGAGAGCCCCAGATCGATGGCAAGGGGAAAGCGCGTATGCGAGGCGAACAAGGCGCGAGTCAGCGGATAAAGGATTGCGGAGTTGACCAGGCCGGCATTGGACGGCAGCCGGTAGTAAGGCACGGCGAGGTCGGCCGGCGTGGCGAGCACGGCATTGGCCAGGTCACGCATGGCCGAGGCGGTGAGCGAACCGGCCTCAGGACCGAGCATGAGGATGGCCCGCGCGCTGTGCTTTTCGGCGAGCTGATGAGCATTCGCGAAATCTGCCGCGCTGAGAGTCATTGAAGTTTTGCCGCTGGGTGCAGGGACGATCTGCAGGGACGGGTACGAATCCGGGGCCAGTTGCTCTGGAGCGGCGATGAGCAGGTTTTCCGGCGAAAATGAAGCGGTCAGGTTGGCGAGCACGGAGTCGAGTTGCTCGGAAGGCATGGGAGCAAGCAGGACAAGCAGACCTCCGCTGGAGCGCTCCGCCGGCGCAGTCAGGCCGGGCATCGGATCTGCTGTCGCCATCGTTCCTCTCTCGCCGGATTGATCCTATGCGCAAGGAGCATTCTTGCGTTCAGCTTTTCCCGTGTCAATTCCGCTCGTCTCTAGATAGTTAGGATGCCTGAAAGAGGAATGCGGAGCCACGTGGGACGGTTGTTGAGCTCGTAGAGCAACTCATAGAGCGCTTTTTCAAGGAGATAGGCCTCAAGCAACACCTGCGCCTGCTCGGGTGACGGCAGCAGGGCCGGCAGGGCGGCGATCGCGTTGCGATAGGCGCGGAGAAATGCAGCGGAAGCGGAATTCTCCCATGCTTTGGCCCAGGCACCGAGGCGCTCGGAGTAGGTGGTCTTAGCCATCTCCGGATTGGCCCCGAGGTAGTTGTCGAGACCCGTGTAGGCTGCGTAGGAGAGCGAGCGGATCATGCCGGCTACGTCCTTGAGCGGCGATTGCTTTTGCCGCCGTTCGGCCAGCGGACGGGCGGGTTCGCCTTCGAAGTCGAGCAGGATGAAGTCGCCGTCGTCCCCGCCGGAGCCGGCGGTTCGCAGCGTTTGCCCCAGGTGGTAATCGCCGTGGATGCGAATGCGCTGCCCGGCAGCCGCGAGATCGGTAATCGCATTCGCCCGTGCGAAAAGATCGATGCGCCGCGAGAGCAGCAGGGCAGCGTGGTCGGCGGTAATGTCTTTCAGCGTGGACAGCTTTGCTTTGAGGGCTTCGAGGGTTGAGGTGATCTGAGCGTCGATGCGGCGCGCGTCGCGCGCCAGGTCGTCGGATGTGAAGGTCTCGCCGGAGAAGGCGGGGTTGCTGGTGGGCGTGGCGAGGGCGAGGTGCAGTTCGGCGGTGAGCTTGCCGAGGAGCTCTGCCGCCTGGAGCGATGTTCTTGAATGCTGCTCAACTTCGGCAATGGGCGCGTCGACTCGGAGAAAACTAGGCGCTTGAGACTTCTGGGGCGCGGGGAGATCTGCGACGGCAGCGAAGAAACCGGCCAGTTGATCGAGAAACCACTGCCAGCCATCGCCCTGGTTGGCGACCAGTCCCTGCAGCATGGCGGTGGTCGTCTTTTCGCCTGCGGCAGACGTCGTGGCGATCTCCCCGTAGAAGCGCGGAATATGTGAAAAATGGGCGGTATCGGTGAGGAATCGTCCGATTTCGACGTCCGGGTTTTCCCCAGGCTGGAGGCGGCGAAAGAGCTTCAGGATCAGTTGTTTGCCGTAAATAATTGAAGTATTGGATTGCTCCGCGGAGCCGACGCGCGAGGGCAGCGGCTCGGCCGGGCGCGCCTCGGCGAAGGCCTTGGA
>JBAUBR010000214.1:0-2306 GCA_049676965.1 Occallatibacter sp. | reverse complement strand
AGCCCTTGAAGTCGACCTCATAAATCTGATTGAGGATCGTCACCACGGCCTGCTGGACGATTTTGTCTTCCAGTGCCGCGATGCCCAACGGACGTTGCCGCCCATCGGCCTTCGGTATATAGACTCGTCTTGAAGGCTGCGCCCGGAACGTTCCGCGATGAACCCGGCTGTGAAGATCAACGAGGCGACCTTTTAGACCAGATTCATACTCCTGCCAACGGACACCATCGACTCCCGGAGAAGCCTGACGCTTGAGAGCGTAGAAGCTATCGCGCAGCAGCGATGTTGTCACGTGGTGAAGCAAGGAAGTGAACCGTTCCTGTTTCTTTTCCCTTGCTGCTTTTCGCACACCGTCCAGCCCCTGGGACATGCGGTTCCCGCTCTGTGTCGGGAGCATGCGTGGCTGACCGATGTTCTCCTTCATCTGCGCCCTTCCCTCCCCCACCTCCGCTGCAGCTATCGCTGCCTTGTTCGGCCGGTTCACAGGTGTCGGGTCGGAGGTGGCGCATCAGGTTTCGATGCTGGCCACCGTCCGCCGCCCAAACCGTGCATGCAGTTTTCCCGCACACGGCTTTCACGAAGACTCAACGAGTCGAGGACGCAAGGAAGGTATTAACCCGACCAGATTCACCAGCCCATCCTCACCGAAGAGCGTAGCGGTCGGCAGTTGTTTCCAACCACAGTTACGCCAGCGCTTGAATCGATGCGACCAGATGCGTCGCACGATCCATCGGTCGAGTTGGTTGAAGAGCTTTCGAACGTGGGCACGTTTGTAGTACTCGCCCCAACCTCTCAAGAGCGGGTTCAGCGCTTCTATCAACTGCTCGGTCGCCAGAGGCACACGTCGCTTCGTGCGCTGCCGCACCTCCTCTTTGAAACGCCGGATCGATTTCTCGCGTGGGTAGGCATAGAGCCCACCCGAGCGTGCCCGGCTGCGGATCTTAGTCGCAGGAAGAAAAAGTCTCTTCCCGCGCTTGATCTTGTAGCCGAGGAACTCGAAGCCGTACTGAACATGAACGACCCGCGTCTTTTGCGGATGCAGATCCACGCCCAGTTGTTTCAGAATGCGGCCAGCAGCGTCGATTGCAGCTCGCGCCTCTGCCGCGGACTTGCAGGTGACTACCCAATCGTCCGCGTACCTCGTCAGCTGATATCCCTTGTGTCGCATCTCCCGATCAAACGGCGTCAGGAGGATGTTGCTGAGCAAGGGTGAAGCTACCCCACCTTGAGGAGTCCCGCGCTCTGTCGGAAAGAGTCGCCCTTTCCCGTAGCTTCCCGCCTTGAGCATTGCCTCGATGAGGCGCAACACACGGCCGTCCGCTACTTGTTGGGCCACAAGGGTCAGCAGTTTCTCATGATCCACCGACCCAAAGAAGTCCTTTAGGTCCGCATCCACGATCCACTCGCTGCCGCTGTCGATCTCCTTCCAGACTTTGCGCAAGGCGTCCTTCGTCGATCGGCCTCGCCGGTATCCGTAGTTGGCTTCATCGAATACCGGCTCGAAGATCGGCTGCATCCGATTGAGCAGCGCTTGCTGGCACACCCGATCATAGATCGTCGGAATGCCCAACCCGCGAAACTCTCCCGGCTTGCCCATCTTTGGGATTTGTACCTGCCTAACAGGTTGCGGCTGATAGAGCCCCTCCTTCAGTTCGCTTTGTAACCGGTCCAAGTTCTTGTCCAGTTGCTCTGCGAAAACTTCCAGAGTTTGTCCATCGACTCCTCCACTACCTCGGTTGGCTTTCACTCTCTCCCAAGCCATCTCCAGGTTCTTCCGCTTGTATACCTTGTCGATTAATGAATGGACCTTCTTTGCTCCTGCCGGGTTGATCCAGTCCACCAGTCTCCTCGGACGCGGATGTACGGGTTTTTCACTCATGGAACTGATCCTCCTCCACGCCCTTACTCACTGGTCTTCTCTTTCTTCCCAGCCATCTTCGTCGGCTGCCTTCCCCGACCCATTTCTGTCGCCGGTTGCCCGGTCACATGGCTTTCACCACGCTTCTGGTACTTTTCAGCCGTCCGACTACTGACAGCACATCGCTCGCCATTTCGCTCTCGCTTATAGGTCCGCTTACTCCGGTGCCACCCGGAGACACTGTCAGTCCTCCTGAGGTCACGCACTGTTCTTCCGTACCGTGCCGTCCGCAAACACCTTGGTGCGGTGGGTCAATGAGACCGCCTTCGCCTCCATAGTGCAGGCTCGACCTTGTCCCACCTTTGGCCGACCGGTTCATCGGCGGGGCAGCCCCCATCGATTACGGCCCGGTACTTCTCCTCATGCCCTTCGGATTCCACCTCGCGAT
>JBAUBR010000213.1:0-4256 GCA_049676965.1 Occallatibacter sp. | reverse complement strand
CGCAGCCCTCGACGGCGCCGGGCGGGCAGGCGGCGGAAGCGGTCCCTCTGGGACCTTTCGCCGCGCCGGATCGAGCGCAGTCAACCAGTGAGGAGACTACATGAGCGGGCCGGATTATCCCTTCGGTGCGTCGCCCTCTGGCGCGGGCAATGCGACACCGGCGTCCGGACCAGGCATGACGCTCGGGCAGATTCTCGAGCGCATCTTCTGGCTGCTGCGAAGGCACTGGCGGCTGTTTGTGGGTCTTGCGGGCGTGCCGGGGCTGGCGCTGGTTGCGGTGATCGCTGTCGCCTTCGCGTTGGGGATGGTCATGGTGATTCCCTACGTGCATAGCCACTCGGGACCGCCGTTGGCGCGTGTTGTTGCCGGAGTTTTCATCCCCTTATTGCTCGCGTATGTCGCCATTCTGCCGGTCTTCGGGCTCTACGCCGCGGCGGCTTCCTATGCAGTGGTGCGCACCAATCTCGGATACGCAGTCACATGGCGCGAGGCGTGGGCCGTGGCATGGGAGCGGCGCGGACGGTACGTTGGATTGTTGTTCCTTCTGATTCTGATTGTGGCGGGACCGCTCTACATCCTGATCGCGGTGGGCGCTGGGAGTTCGCTTCTTTTCGGTTGGGGAACGCACGGCCATGCGGCCCCCGCGGCGATTGTGATTTTCGCCCCGCTGTTTGCTCTTGTCCTGCTTTCCGCATATGTCTATATGGTCCTGGCGGCTCTACACCTGCTGCAGTTTCACGCGTGCGTGATGGAAGGTCTGCCGGCGGTCGAGGCGATCTGGCGCAGCGCTGTGCTGACACGAGGAGCGAAGGGACGGATCTTCGTGGTTCTTCTCGTCGTGTGCGCGGCAGCGTACGTGCTCAACCTGGTCTCCGCGATTGCTTTTTCGATTCTTCTGTACGCGGTCGCGTTGATCGGGACACTGATCCACGCGGTAGCGAGCTCTGCCGCCGCCTTATTCTTCATCGCCCCGCTCGCCATCCCTTTGCTGGCGCTGTTTGTCTTTGCCTTGATCGCGCTGCCGTACTCCGCCTATGCGACCGCGCTGGGCGTGCTCTATTGCGACCAGCGGATGCGCGAAGGGGGCGTCTCGCAGGCGATGCCTTCGATGGGAGAACGTGCTTAGGCGCAAAGCAAGTAACGTGATCGAGGCGATTTCGCAGCGTATACTGGCGCGGTCCAGAAAATTCCGCACTGAAACGCTGGATCAAACCGGTTTGCACGGAGGAGCCATGTCGCACGCGCGCGCAGCTTTCGTCTGCCTGATTGCGCTTTTTGCTGTTGGAGTGGTGTCGTTGCAGGCCCAGGAACAGATTCCGCTGAAAGTCACCTCGCCCAATGGGCAGATCGCGCTGCTGCTGTGGGAAGCTGCGGAGACTTCGCCGGCGACCACGGCGAACCAGCCCGCGCCGCTCTCTTCCGGGTTGCGCTACGCGGTTGAGTTCCACGGCAAGCGGCTGATCGAGGAGTCGCCGCTGGGTCTCGAGCTGGCTCCCCCGCCGGCGTCGGAAAAAAAGAAGAAAGGCGCGCCGGCGGAAACGGCCGACCAACTGACTCTGGGACTGGGAATGCATCGCGTGGCGACGCGCAACGACACGGTCGATGAGACCTATTCGATTCCCGTAGGCAAAACCGCCACCGTGCATAACCACTGCACTGCCGTGCACGCGGAGTTCAAGGATGGGCAGGGCCGGGAGTTATGGATCGAAGGGCGCGTCTTCGACGACGGCATAGCTTTCCGCTATGTGATTCCCGAACAGGCTAACTTGAAGCAGGTGAAGATCGCGCACGAACTCACCCAGTTCACTTATGCCAAGGATGCGACCACTTATCCACTTTTATTGAATGGGTTTCAAACTCCGTATGAAGACGAATATGTGCAGCGCCAGGTGAGCGGATTGCATCCGGACTGGCTGATCGGCCTGCCCTACCTGGCCGACGAGCCGGGATTGGGATGGGTCGCGATCACCGAAGCCAACATCGACAACTACGCCGGCATGTATGTGCAGAAAACTCCCAAGGTTGCATTCGGCGTGCACGCTGAGTTATCGCCGCGCATCGACGAGCAGGGCGTCGCGGTGGATGCGACCACTCCGGTGACCAGCCCGTGGCGCGTGCTGATGATCGGCGACGAGCCGGGACGGCTGATCGAATCGAATATCGTGCTCAACCTGAATCCGCCGACGCGCATCGCCGATCCCTCGTGGATCAAGGCGGGCAAGTCGGCATGGGACTGGTGGAGCGGCGAGGCCGCGCCGGGCGTGGACTTCAAGACCGGCATGAACACGGCGACCATGAAGCACTATATCGACTTCGCTTCGGCGTCGGGATTTCCCTACATGCTGATCGATGCCGGCTGGGCGGCCGCTCCGACAGGAGGCAAGATCGGGGAAAATGTTTCGATGGCGGACATCACCAAGGTGAATCCTGACGTCGATATGCCCGGACTGCTGAGTTATGCCAACGACAAGCACGTGAAGCTGTGGCTGTGGTCGCACTGGACCTCGGTCGACAAATACATGGACCAGGCATTTCCGCTGTTCGAAAAATGGGGCATTGCCGGCGTGAAGATCGACTTTATGAATCGCGAGGACCAGCAGATGGTGGCTTTCTATCATCGCGTGGTCGAGAACGCTGCGGCACATCACCTCATGATCGATTTTCACGGCGCCTACAAGCCCGACGGCCTGCGCCGCACCTGGCCCAACCTGATCACGCGCGAAGGCGTGATGGGCAAGGAGTATTTGAAGTGGAGCGCGCGCACCACGCCGCTGCACGACACGACGCTGCCCTTCACACGCATGCTGGCCGGCCCCATGGATTACACGCCCGGAGCCTTTGGCAACAGCACGCGCGAAAACTTCATTCCGCGCCAGGTGGAGCCGATGGGACTGGGCACGCGCGCGCATGAGCTTGCGCTCTATGCCGTCTTCGAGAGCCCCTTCGAAATGGTTTCGGATTATCCGGAGCACTACCAGGGCCAGCCGGAGTTCGACTTCATCAAGCGCGTGCCGGCCACGTGGGACGAAGTAAAGGTGGTGAGCGGCAAGCCGATGGAGACCATCACCGTGGCGCGGCGCAGCGGCAAGGATTGGTATGTGGGTTCGCTGACCAACTGGAACGAGCGCGACATCAGCATTTCCTTCAGCTTTCTGGGCGACGGCGATTACACGGCGGAGATGTATTCCGACGCTCAGGACGCGGCCACGGAGCCGACGCATACCAGCTTTTCCAAACTCGGCGTGACCAAGGACAGCGTGCTCGAAGTGCACATGGCGCCCGGAGGCGGGAATGCGATCTGGATTCATCCGGGGTCGTGATTCTTAGCGGAGTTGGCGGGGTCGGCGGAGTTAGCGGTGTTAGTAAGGCGGAGAGTTAGCGAGTCAGCCGGTCAGCAAGTTAGCGAATCAGCCGGGTTGGCGGCACCGTGATAGAAATTTGAGTTCGAGGCCGGGGTTTGATATAGAGAGGGTGATGTCTTGCGTCCCGACAAACGTGCGCTTCGCTTTGTTGATGTGGGTCTTCGCGTGTGTGCTCGCCGCAAGCGTCGCGCGAAGTGAAGCGCAGGTTGTCGCTCCCTCGAATCAGCCCGCCGGCACGTCGCGCGATGCCTCGATGGACGATTATCGCCAGCACCTGCAAGCGCTGATGCTGATCGTGGATGCCTGCGCGAAAGCGCGCGATACAAAGACCTGCGATCCATCGCTGGCCGGTCGCGATGACCGCGTACCGTGGAGTGAAGGTGGGCGCTCCGGGCGGCGCGTAATTCGCTACGATTGGCTGCGCGCGCTGCTTGCACGGGCGCAACTGACCGATGAACCGGCAGCGAAGGCTGATGCAGGCTCGCAGGCGACTCCGAACTTGTCCAGCACGCATCCGGCCAAGCCAACGACCTCGCAGCTTTTGAAAGACGCCGTGGCGCGGCTCAATCGCGATCTTGCGCAGGCCGGCGGAACAGCGACGGCCCTGCCTTCGCACAGCGCCGAGCGCGACGCCTTAAACAAAGTGCTCGCCGGCCGCGAGTTCCGCAATCTCGAAGAGCAGTCGCCGCGCGACACGGTTCTGGAAAAAATCGGCAACGCGATCAACCGCTTCTTTTATCGCGTCGCACGATTCAGCGCGCGGTCGCGATGGATCGGGCGCCTGGCAGTGTGGGGATTTCTGGCCGCGATCTGCGTGGGCCTGATGTGGGGTCTGCTGCAACTGGAGCGCCGCTGGCGTATACGCCTGGTACCGGAGCAGGACGGGCCTGCGCC
>JBAUBR010000212.1:0-5002 GCA_049676965.1 Occallatibacter sp. | reverse complement strand
CGCCATGCCGGCGGCGTTCGAGGCTGCCTGCTGCGCCGCGAACGGCGTGCCTTTGCGCGAGCCGCGAAAACCGAGCGAGCCCGAACTCTTCCAGCTCAGCGTGTTGCCCACCTGGTCGGTGATGGTGACGATGGTGTTGTTGAACGAGGCCTGAACGTACGCAATGCCATAAGGCACATTCTTGCGCTCGCGCTTCTTGAACTTTTTAGTCTTGCCGGTTTTGCCGGCGCCAGGTTTCTGTTCCGGTTTGGCCATTATGTCTTCGCCGTCGCTTTCTTCTTGCCGGCAATGGTGCCCTTGCGGGGGCCCTTGCGCGTGCGGGCATTGGTGTGGGTACGCTGGCCGCGAACCGGGAGCGAGCGGCGATGACGGTTGCCGCGGTAACTCTGGATGTCGATGAGGCGCTTGATGTGCATCTGCACGTCCTTGCGCAGATCGCCTTCAACGTCGCCCTCGTCCTCGATGACCTGGCGGATGTGGTTGACCTCTTCCTCGCCCAGGTCCTGAATCTTCTTGAAGGCGTCGACGTTGGCCTTCGCCAGGATCTTGAGGGCGCGGGGCTGGCCGATGCCGTAGATGTAAGTGAGCGCGATCCGGGCCTGCTTGTTGCGGGGCAGATCGACGCCAGCAATACGTGCCATTCGGTTTCCCTTCGTGTTGTGTGCCTCCGGCCTCAGCCGGCTCGCACGGGTTAAGCGGTTTGCCTCTCAGGGGTTCATCGCAAGCCTTGACTCAAGCTAACTAGCCCCGGGCCAGGGTTCAGAGATCAGGGGTCAGTAATCAGTTCGCTCGGCTGATTCAACGAGCATTTTCTGATCCCTGATCCCTGAAACCTGACCCCTTTCGTTGAGAGTCTCCGCAGTTAAGCTCCAGTCCATTATCCCTGGCGCTGCTTGTGCTTTGCGTTTTCGCAGATCACGCGGACCACCCCACGGCGGTTGATGACCTTGCACTTGACGCAAATCTTTTTTACCGATGCACGGACCTTCATTTTTACTGCCCTTCTCCGCGCATCCAATGTTGGCCGCGGGGTTCTAACTGCAGCTCTTAGCTTCTAGCCTCTAGCTTCTAGCTCGATCTTGCAAAGTCGATCATTGGCACTCGGCAACAAAAGCTAGAAGCTAGAGGCTAAAAGCTAATAGCTGTCATTTGTACCGGTACACGATGCGGCCACGGTTCAGGTCGTAGGGGCTCAACTCCACCGCTACGCGGTCGCCAGGAAGGATGCGGATGAAGTTCTTGCGCATTCGCCCCGAAACATGGGTGAGCACCTCGTGGTTGTTCTCGAGCTTTACCTTGAACATGGCATTGGGCAACGTCTCGGTGACCGTTGCCATGACCTCAATCGCATCTTCCTTCGACAAACTCTATTCCGCTTCTGCCGGCGCTCTTGCGCTTCCGGCCGGTTATGGCGCTTCCAGGATCGCATCGGCGCGAAATCCCTGAAAATGCAGATCCCCGAGTTCCGTTTCTTTGGACTCTACTCGGTTAAAACTCTAGCCCCGGTCGCGGTCACCGCAACCGTGTGCTCAAAATGGGCGCTCATGCTGCCGTCGCCGGTCACTGCCGTCCAGCCATCACCCAGTACCTGCACATCGGCCTTGCCGGCGTTGACCATGGGCTCGATGGCGATGACCATGCCTGCCTTCAGTTTCATTCCCCGGCCCGGTTCGCCGAAGTTGGGCACCTGCGGATCCTCATGCATGTGCACGCCGATTCCGTGCCCCACAAAATCCCGTACTACCGAAAATCCCTCGGCCTCGACCACCCGCTGCACCGCCGCGCCCACATCGCCAAGCGTGGCGCCGGGTTTCACCGCGGCAATCGCAGAATTCAGCGACTTTTCGGTGACCTCGACCAGCCGCGCCGTCTTGGGATCGATCTTCTCGCCCACCGGCACGGTGATGGCCGCGTCGCCGTAGTACCCGTCCAGAACCGCCCCGCAGTCGACCGAAACGATGTCCCCTTCCTTCAGGACCCGTTTGGGCGACGGAATGCCGTGCACCACCTCGCTGTTGACCGAAGTGCACAGCACACACGGAAAGCCGTGATACCCCTTGAACGCCGGCTTGGCTCCCAACTCGGCCAGCCTCGCCTCGGCCGCCTTTTCGAGATCGAGCGTGGTGGCGCCGGGCTTGACCATGCTGCGCACCAGCTCGAGCACCTCGCGCACCACCCGGCCCGCGCGCCGCATGCGTTCAATCTCGTTCGTCGACTTGATTACGACCATTTCTCAGCTCACAGCTGACAGCAAATAGCTGACAGCTCTCACGCCATTGAAACTGTTTGCTGCCAGCTGCAAGCTGTCAGCTACTACGCAGCCGTTCCACAGCCGCAACAATGCCGGCGGCGATTGCTCCCACCGGCTGATCCCCATTCACTTCCACGAAACGTCCCATCGCGCGATAATGCTCGATCACAGGCGCGGTCAATGCCTCATAAGCGCGCATGCGCTCCGTGAAGGCCTTCTCCGTGTCATCGGATCGCTGTACCAGCGAGGCGCCCTCCACATCGCAATAGCCGCTCCGCTGGGGCGGCTGCGTGTAGACGTTGTAGATCGTCTGGCAGACAGGACAAATCCTGCGCCCGGTAATCCGGCGCAATAATCGATTATAGTCCACTTGGATGTTGACGGCAATCACCGGCAGCGATCCGGCTGGAGCGGCCAGGCGGGTGTCTAGCCAGGCGGCTTGCCCCAGCGTGCGCGGAAACCCGTCCAGAATGTAGCCGTTGGCGGTATCGGGCTCCTTCAGGCGGACCGCGACCATCTCGTCCACCAGGGAATCGGGCACCAGATCGCCCCGGTGCATGATCTCCTTTGCCATTTTGCCGAGCGGACTTCCCTGGGCTACGTTGGCGCGAAGCAGGTCGCCGGTCGAGATCTGCGGAATGCCCCAGATTTTGATCAGTTCCTTGGCCTGGGTTCCCTTGCCGGCGCCGGGAGCGCCGAGCAAAAGAATCGGACCGGGAATGGTCTTTGCAGCCATTGACCGGACACGTTCAACCGCAGTCGAGCCGGCTGACATCTACCAGGCTTTCCTTCCGCGTATGCGACCCGAGCGCGGGGAAAAGCCCTCATAGTGCCGCATGATCAGTTGCGATTCAACCTGATTGATGGTGTCCATCGCCACACCCACAACAATCAGCAGCGAAGTACCGCCAAAGTAGAAGTTGACCCCCATGCCGTGGGTGAACATCGGAGGCAGGCTCTCGAAAAACCTCCCGATCAGCCAGATCTTGTCGAAGCGGATGCCGGAGATCAGGAACGTTGGCACCAGGGTGATCACGATCAGGTAGAGCGCCCCGACCAAGGTGATGCGCGTGAGGATGTCGTTGATGAAGTCCGAGGTTCGCTTTCCCGGACGGATGCCGGGAATGAACGAGCCCGACTTGCGGAAGTTGTCGGCAATGTCGTCCGGCTTCATCACGATGGAGATGTAGAAATACGCGAAGAAAATGATGGCCAGCATGTCGAGCAGCTCGTACCAGGGATAGCCGGGATGGAGCGCGTCCATCAGAGGCTCGAGGAGCCGGTTGTTGCGCACCCATTCCATCTGGCCCAGCAGCAGCGGCGCCGACAGGATGGAGCTGGCGAAGATGACGGGCATGACGCCGCCGGCGTTTACGCGCAAAGGCAGATGGCTGGACTGGCCGCCCATCATGCGCCGGCCGATGATGCGCCGGGCGCTCTGGATGGGAATGCGCCGCTCCGACCGCTCCACAAAAACGATAAACGTGACCACGGCCACCATGCCGACGAGCAACAGCGCGACCACGACGATGGTCGCCGATCCCCACGCATCGGTCTGAATCTTGCCAATCAACTCGATCACGCCATTGGGCAGCCCGGCCACGATGCCGGCAAAGATGAGCAGGCTCATGCCGTTACCGATGCCGCGGTCGGTGATCTGCTCGCCCAGCCACATGATGAAGGTGGTGCCCGCGGTGAGGGTGAGAACGGTCATCAGGTCGAACCCGATGCCGGGATTGAGCACCAGGCCCTGCTTGGTGAGAATGGCGGCGATGCCGATCGACTGCAGCACGCCCAGCAGCACCGTCACGTAGCGGGTCCATTGCGTGATCTTGCGCCGGCCCAGTTCGCCTTCCTTTTCAATGCGCCTCAGCGGCTCATACACAACCGTGAGAAGCTGAAAGATGATCGATGCGGTGATGTAGGGCATGATGCCCAGCGCAAAGATGGTCATGCGCCGCAGGTTGCCGCCGCCGAACAGGTTCATGAGGTCGAGCGACGAACCGCCCTGCGAGTTGAACAGCTGCTCCAGCCGCGCGCCATCGATGCCGGGCGTGGGAATGAAGGCGCCCAGGCGGTAAACGGCCAGAATGGCTGCGGTGAACAGCACCCGCTTGCGAAGGTCGGGAACGCGAAAGATATTGAGAAACTTTTCCAGCATGTTTGAGTATCCGATGCAGGGCATTTTCTGCCCTGAGAGAGTCGATTGACAAGCTCAATCTTACGGCATTTCCCGATTTCAAGTGATCGTAGAGGAAATCTTGAAGCCGGGTCCATGCCGAGGGTCGCAACGCTTCAGCAACCCCGAGCCATACCTCTCCGGAGCCCGCATCGGCCCCGTGCCCCATCCTTTCCGTCCGCCGCGGCGGATGCGGAAAGGGCGGGATACCGAGATCCTTAAGCCGCCGGCGCCGCCGCGCCCGGAACTACAGCCTTGCCGCCGGCCTTCTCGATCTTTTCAATAGCGGATTTCGAGAACTTGTGCGCGTGAATGGTCTTGGGCTGGGTCAGCTCGCCGGAGCCGAGGATCTTGATCAGCGCCTTGCGGCTCGAAGCCAGGCCCAGCTTGCGGTAATCGTCGAGGCCGATCTCCGTCGCTTCCAGCGCGGCAATGCGCTCCAGATTCACCACCGTGTACTCGGTGCGGAAGATGTTCGTGAATCCGCGCTTGGGCAGCCGCCGGTGCAGCGGCATCTGGCCGCCCTCAAAGCCGCGCATCAGGCTCGATCCGGAGCGCGAGCCCTGGCCCTT
>JBAUBR010000211.1:0-3819 GCA_049676965.1 Occallatibacter sp. | reverse complement strand
GCGTGGAGGTGCTGGCCGCCGAAGCCGGGGTCCCCGGCGACCGGTCTTCGTCGCCGGGGTTTCAAGCCGGCCGCGTGCCGCTTGCCAGGGTGCTCGACATGCTCGGCGAAGAAGGCATTCTCACTTTGCTCACCGAAACCGGCACGCGCCTCAACACAGCCCTGCTCGCCGGCGGCATGGTCGATCGGGTGCACCTCTTCGTTTCGCCACAGATCATGGGCTCCGACGCCGTGCCCGCCTTCCGCGGCATGGCCAACCCGATCTTTATGACCGGAGTTGAAGTGGAGCGCTACGAGAACGATTTGGGTCTGTGCGCGCTGCTCAGAGATCCATGGCCGCAAAACAGTGGTCAGTGATCAGGGGTCAGGGGTCAGTGATCAGCCGCAGGGCATTCGACGGCTCTGCTAGACTGCACTCTCCACTTCACATTTGGAGGTTCCGCGATGAGGCGCATCGCTTTCACCGTTGCCTTGATTCTGTCCGCTCATTCGTTCGCGCTGAGCAGTTCCACGGCGGCCGGTTCCAATCCCAAGGTCAGGGCAATCACCGCATTTGTGCGGCTGGACCCCGCAACCTACGAGAAACAGGTTGCCGACGCTCTCATCATAGTGCGCAAGGTCAAGAGCGAATTTGCCTCCGCCGGATACGATGTGGAATCGATTCGCATCACCACGCAGCCGCTGGCCGAGCTCGTCGCCGGAATGTCGGAGGACCAGGCGCTCGAATTCCTGGCGCGCTTCGATCGGCTTTCAATCAGGGAGAACTTCGACGCGTGCATCGGGCCGGCGATGATGCACGACGCGGACGACCCGGCGACCATGCACCTGCTGGAGCGCGCGCTCTCAACGACGCAGAATCTTGAAGCCAGCTCCATCATTGCCGATGAAGCGGGCATTCACTGGAAAACCATTCATCGCACCGCCGAACTGGTGAAGTACGTCAGCGAGCACAGTCCGCACAGCCAGGGAACATTCAACTTCACCGCGACGGCGATGCTCAAGCCGCTGGGTCCGTTCTATCCTGGCTCGTATCACACGGGTGCGGGAAAGCAATTCGCCATCGCATTTGAAGGCGCGAATGTCGTGCGCGACGTTTTCGCGCAGGATAAAGGAAACGCCGACGCCGCTCTTGCCGACCTGACTGCCGCGCTCACCAAACACGCGAAAGTCGCGGACGAAATCGGCAACAAAGTAGCCGCCGAAACCGACTGGGGCTATGTTGGATTGGATCCCACTCCCGCGCCGCTCGGCGATGTTTCAATTGGTGCCGCCATCGAGGCATTCACCGGTGCGAAGTTCGGCTCCAGCGGAACGCTGACTGCGGCGCGCATTATCACCGCCGCCGTGAAGGCGGTGCCGGTGAAGCAAACCGGGTATTCGGGGCTGATGGTACCGGTATTGGAAGACAAGCTGCTGGCGCAGCGATGGGCGGAATCGACGTACAACATCGATTCGCTGCTCGCCTACTCGGCCGTGTGCGGAACCGGACTCGACACAATTCCGCTACCCGGCGATGTGAGCATTGAACAGATGGAGCGGATGTTTGCCGATGTGGCTTCGCTGGCGGTGAAGTGGAACAAGCCGCTCTCCGCGCGGCTGCAGCCGGTTGCGGGAAAGAATCCAGGCGACCAAACTGAGTTTCAGGACCCGTTCATCTTCAACACCACGCTGCATCCGTTGCCGTGATCGCCGGCTTCGACGCTCCTCCGATAGCAACCCAATCTCGCCGGGCTAGCAGCGAGATGACCAGCGTCGCCGTTTCGCCGCCGGCTTCTCCGCGAGTGATAAAATCAGTCAGTGCCGGGTCCTACGCGACGTAATCCCGCCAACCCCGCCAGGTCCGGAAGGAAGCAACGGTAACGGGCTAGTACGGGCGCAGTAGGTCACCCGGTACTTTTTTTGGAATTTTGCCGCCGTTTTCGGACGGCCGATGAGAGTGGTATCCCATCCTTTCCGCAGAAAGCGCGGAAAGGATGGGGCACCCACAGAGGGTGGGCACCCAATCGGACGGCGCACCGAAACGGCGGTAAGCACGAGCCGGATTCCTCTCCGCATTCGAGCTGCAAGGAGAAATGCATTGACCCTCGCCGTACGCCCCATCGTGGGCCGGCGCGCCAAAATCACGGCGCTCGGAACCTACGTCCCTCCCGATGTGCTCACCAATCAAGACCTCGAAAAGATGGTGGAGACCAACGACCAGTGGATCATGGAGCGCACGGGTATCCGCGAGCGGCATGTGCTCGCCAGGGGGCAGGGCACAAGCGACATGTGCGCGGAGGCGGCGCGGCGCTGCCTCGCGCAGCGGGGCATTGCCCCCACCGAGGTTGAAGCCATCATTGTGGGCACCGTGACGCCCGACATGATGTTTCCCTCGACGGCCTGCCTGGTGCAGGACAAGATCGGCGCCAAGGGCGCGTGGGGATTCGACGTTTCGGCCGGCTGCTCGGGGTTTGTGTTTGCGCTGCAGGCAGGCGCGGGGCTCATTCAGAGCGGCGCGCATTCGAAGGTGCTGGTGATCGGCGCCGACGCCAATACGCGCATGACTGATTACACGGACCGCGCCACCTGCGTGCTCTTTGGCGACGGCGGCGGCGCGGTGCTGCTGGAACCGTGCGCAGAGGGCGAGATCGGACTCATCGATTTTGTGCACGAGATCGATGGGTCGGGCGGGGTTTCTCTGAATTTGAAGGGCGGAGGCAGTTTGAATCCGCCGAGCCACGAGACCGTGGACAAGAAGATGCACTACATTCACCAGGATGGGCAGGCGGTGTATAAGTTTGCCGTGCGCAAGATGGCCGAGGCCACGACCACGGTGCTCGAGCGCAACGGCGTCACCGGCGCCGACCTCGACGTATTCATTCCGCACCAGGCGAATAAGCGCATCATTACTTCTACTGCCGATCGGCTGGGCATGGATCCCGAGCGCGTCATTATCAATATCGAGAAGTATGGCAACACTTCGGGTGGGACGATTCCGCTGGCCATGGAGACGGCCATCGAGCAGGGCAAGCTGAAAAAGGGCGACCTGGTGCTGTTGGCCGCGGTGGGCGCGGGATTTACCGTGGGCGCGTCGCTGCTGCGATGGGAGATGTGAGCGGCGGCGTTAGCAATGTTAGCGGAGTTAGAACGATACCCGTCGAGCTTGATTCTTTTCGATTCGCTGCGGTCGGGTGTCCGTGCTTGCCAATACCGTTCGGCGCGCTTAACGCACGGCGGGGCTAACTCCGCTAGTCGCGCCAGCTCCGCTCATGCTGTACTCCGGCAGTGCACCCAATTGCGCAGCCATGCGGAAGAAAACGCGCATCCCTTCGATGCAATCCTCGTCGAGCACATAGTGAATATTCGAAGTCAGGTAGGATCGAATCGTCTCTTCGGAGAGCGCCATGCGATGCGACCACTCGGCCACGAGCGCATCGAGGTTGGCGAGGCCGTGGTCGCGGGAGCGGATGAAGTCGGTTTCCACACGTTCGTCCAAAAGCCCGCCGCGCGCAGCACACCAGACTGCTGAGACAAAGGGAACGTCCATCGCTCTGGTCCACTCTTCGGCCAGATCGTAATAAACGAGATGCTCACCCGTCCGCTCGAAGCGGTTGGCGCGCTCTTCGAGAGCCAGCAGCGCGGGATCGCCGATCACGATCGCGGCATCGGCGCGCTCGAGCATCACGTCGAGATCGGCGGTCATTGGCACAAACGGAACGGACGGGTTGCCCCACTTGTGCAGCAGGATGCGGGCGTAGACAAGCGTCGTGCGGCTGGCGCTGTCGGCGGCTATGCTGCGCAGTTTCTCGAGCGGCTGCGCGGCGCGGCGCACCAGCAGCAG
>JBAUBR010000210.1:0-44626 GCA_049676965.1 Occallatibacter sp. | reverse complement strand
GCACTAGATCGGTGGCCTCCTGAGTGGAGGTCACTTCTTCCACGAAAGCCGGACGAAATCCGGTAGCTAGACACTGTTCATTCAGCCATTGATGCAGTGCCGGATGAGTGCGCCTGAAGTCGGCCGTCACCAGAGCTCGTTTGCTGAGGTCCGCCAACGAGAGAGACGAGTCGATGGATGGAGGATTGACCCGTGGAACGATGGCACACAGCCGCTCTGATCGCAGAGGGATTTGCCGCAAGTCGTCTCGTCCGAGTGGCGCGAATGTGATGCCCACTTGTATCTGCCCAGACTCAAGCGCGTCGAACATATCCAAGACGGACAAAATTCGGAATCGCATACGAAGTTTGGGGAACCGGACCTTCTGGACGACGCGAATTTGGCGCCGGAACTGAGGGGATGTGCAGGCGCAGTGGCCGATAGTGAACTCCTTTGCCTGTCGTTGGTTAACGGCTCTGGCCGCATCGACGGCAATTCGGAAGTCCGCGTCCAGGCGACTCAACATCTCGCTGATCCTAACCACTAATTCCTGGCCGGATGCGGTGAGGCACACAGGATCTCGCCGGAAGATATTGAAGCCAATATCTGCCTCAAATTCCTTGATCTGACGGCTAATGTATGGCTGCGACACGTTGAGACGTTCGGCGGCTCTGCGGAAGTGCAGTTCCCGGGCGACGGCCAACACGTATTGCAGCTTTCTGAGCGGGGGAGGGATGCTCATATTCTTGGCTGCCTTTGACGAAGTGTGTCACTTTCTCAACCCGCGAGAATCCCTTTTGGAGGGCGGGTTCCGTTGCTATGTAAAGGCACTTTCGACGTGCGTTTGGGGCGTTCCGAGGCGAATTTTTTCTAGAAGAGGAACATATTTTGACATAGGTCTATGATTTGGCTACTTTTGAGGAGACAGTGATTTCCTCATGCCCCCAAAAGGTCGCATCTGGCAAGAACTGACGTGGAGTTGGGCCTTCTCGACCGGGCACCTGGCTTCTGATCAGAAGCTGGCGGCCGCTGCTGAAGCAGCTTGGCCGTACGCCCTCCTGTACGCATGGACCTATCTGAACGATCACGACGCGGCTCACGACCTCATGGATCACGCGATTGAAAACACGCGGGACTACGCCGGGAGACATGCTGACTTCCCCGTAGAGAAGTTGCAATGGCGCATGAAGAGTTCCCTCAAGCGCCGGGCACAGCAGCAGGCAGCGAAGAGGCGATTCGAAGTTCAGTCGGGTTCTCTGGCTGATTTTGACAACCTTCTTGTGTGTCAACCAGACGCGGAGCAGCAGCTCTATGCGAGAGAGCTTTTGGAATGCTTGTCGCCGTTCGCTCGATCCATCGCGAACCGTCGTTGGTTGGGATATTCATGGCGAGAAATCGCCGACACTCTTGAAATGGATCACACAGTCGTTCGACGCGCATATTTCAGAGAAGTAGAGACGTTGCTTGACGAGCTTTCCCGATCCAGGGGAGGCAGGAAATGAAGTGGAGAAAGCCAGACTCTCCACCTGCCGAAGATCGTTTCGAAGAATGGTTCAACCGAAAGCGGCAGGAGTCAGTTCTTGATGGGCAAGTCGAAGCTCCACAAGGACCGCACCCCGACGATTCGTTTCTCCGCGATCTCGCTCGAAAATCCAGGAGTATCAATCTATCCGATCCGCGTGTGGATCATGCGGCCTCTTGCCCTCATTGCATGCGGAAACTGCTGGCTCTTCGGAATGAGAAGGCCACCTATGCTCGCCGAGTGGCGCTCACTGCCATCATTGCCTGTTGTGTGCTGCTCGTTGCGACGGTCGTATGGATTTCCGGTCGCAAATCGCGCGAGGTTCAGCCGGCGCCTAACGTTGCGGTAGTTTCCAGAACTCTGGATTTATCCAATGCTGGCTCCTATCGGGGAGATCAACCCTCCCCATTGCAATCTGTTTCCTTGCCGACGGCCGTGGTAAAGGTGACGGTTGTCCTACCGCGTTACAGCACACCCGGAAATTACGTTGTGGCCGTAACCCGTGATCAATCTGGAAGCAGTCCAGTGGCCAAAGGTATAGGTCCAACGGTGAGCGACGGGAGCCGCGAAGTGGTCACCGTCACGCTAGATCTTCGATCTGCGAAAGCCGGCCCTCATTTCTTATCAACCACGCGCGAGCAGGATGAAGCTTCGTACTACTATCCGCTCGACATCCAATAGGAACTCGCGAATTTTCTACCACGCGTGAATACTGAAAGTTTTCGGCGGTAGAATGGAAGTGAGTCGCAAGTTGCTCTCAATCCCCGGAGGTCGACTCATGCTAATACTCGTCCCTTGGAAGCCCGTAGTTGTTGCCTGGAGCTTACTCGCAGCAATGCTGTGGGTTGGATACGTTGGCTATTCGGTTCTGGAAGGAAAGAACCCCTTCGCGATGGCACAGCACCATTCGTATCGCGTTCAGGCACACAGCACTGCAGATCACGGAACTCGCAACAAAAGCAATCCCGAATGATGGTCACGGCTGGGTAGACTCGCGCCAATCAGGGCACGGGTTCGCGAGCTCCCATCTCAAAAATAACCGAAGAGGGAATCTATCCCCGACACACTCCTAAGACGTTTACGATTACGGTGATGCGCGCTCGGCGGCTTCTAAATACTCGCGACCAGGCAAGAACTCCTGCGCCCACTGGCCGTTTCGGGACAACTTCAGGACGCCTGAACCGCACCTGGCTGTTTGCCGGTGGGTGTCGGGCACTTTCTTACTGACCCGGATAGAAGGAGAAGCGCAAGGTATACCGCTCTCCCAAGCAAATCCTACTAACGGCGTGAAAGGATGTGGGAGAGATTTGAAAAGCAATCGCCCTGCGGTGTTGAGGTGAATAGCACCTAGTACCTTCCGAATCCAGGGTGGGGTCCTTCTCGCCGAACAGCATGAGGAGCCCACCGTCGGCCGAATTCCACCCTCTGTTCAAGTGAACCAAAAGGCGGCATGCATGGCCCCGGGGTCCGTGATCCGTATGTATCCTAACCCGACAGCCCGGGTTCATCTTATGTGCAGAAACATCAATCCTCGCGTCCAACCGGGCGTTCAGCAAGTTACCCATCTCTTCCCGAAGCTCCTTAAGGAATAGCTCGTCAACAAGTACTCTAAGGCCTGCGGGAAGCGGGCTACTCTTTAAGTCCACCTCGAACTGATCGTAGAAATGGTCTATCGCGGACCACTGCCACGGCGCTTCTCCTTCGAACCAGCTCAACAGAGGTTCCGCTAGATCAGGATCGATACAATCCGGGACTATGGCATGCAAGAAGGGTGTCCGGTGCACCACACCACCGGCTAGCCTCAACGCCAGTTTTGCGCTCATGCCCCAACTCCCAGCCGATTATCCTTGCACATAAATGAATCCTTCATCTGCTCTAACTAAGCCATCTTAACCGCTGACGCCAGCTCTGAATGTTCTACTTTCCACGCCGCCAAATGCGCGCGGATATGGTCTGGCATCTCCTGGTTAAAGGTACCAAGGACATCCGCTTGCCGCTTCAGACTGAGGCTTATGTCTTCTATCACTTCAGTCCCAAGTGGAGTCAACTTGTCTAGGGGCACTTGCTTCAGCCCGATCCGTAGGCGATGATAAATCTTGGTCCGTTGAGCTTGAATCGACGTGAAACGTGCGGCCATAGACGGATGCGCGGCGGCGCGGGATAGAAACTCGCTAACACGAGAGAAAACATACAGGGCGTGGATCAGTCCGGACAATGGTCGTGGGTCCGTCCTCCATGGAGAATAAAACCTCTCCCGCGTATCCTCGCTCGACAACTTCTCGGTATCCATCAGGGTATTTAGCTCCGTGTGACCGAACTCATGCACAATCGCTTCGGCCATCTGAAGTTCATTTTGAGTATTAGACAGGAAGATGACGCCCTTTAATTGGGGAGACGTAAAAGAACAATGAACGTCGTCCTTTGGAGAGCTAATTTGTACATACCAGTCAGTTATTGAGGAAATACGCGCTTCTAGCTCTTGATCTATGGTAGCGATGAACCGAAGTGCCTTGGAAACGGCCTCCAGAAACGTCCCGTCCGCTGGGCCGTCCTTGATTTGTTCGATGTACGAAGCCTCGAACAGGGCGAGATCACGGACTGACAAAACCCTCGCCGCTGATTCGAAGGGGAGAGCAACTCCGAGACGCATGGCCGACTGAATCGCCCCAAGGTCAAAACGGAGGCACCCCTGTGGTGTGTTCACAGCAAGCGCCGTGGGCCCTTGGCGCTCAAGAATTGAATCACAGCAACCCGTCGTCAACCGCACAGCCAACCGCGGCAAAAGGATCGTCGTGGTGCCGGGCACAGCCTTCAGTGCTACACGGGTGCCATCAGGAATGTCATGGAAATAAGCATCGAATGCGGTCATGGAGAGAAAGCGAGCGAAGGCAACTGCCGAAGGATGCTTGTACTCATTGCATCGGGCTAGACGATGCACGTTCAGCCAAACAAACGGAGTGGATCGTCCAACCAGAGTAGCGGCAGGCATGCGTAGGAGCCATCTTAGCCCGGCATCCCGAGCATCAGCGCCATCCTCCGCAGCCTCGACCTCCTTGCTTAGTTCGGTTGATAGGGCTTTGAGTAAAAGCGCACCATGAGCCTGGCTGGCTGCCAAATACCGCGCGGACAGGAGGTCTGGTACCAATCCGCTCATTACACCGTCACCTTAGTTCTTGCGATCTCATGCACCACCTTCCCGTAGATGTGCCGAATGAGTTTTTCCAAGTCGGTGCAGAATACACTTGGATTGTCGAATCCGCGCTCCGCCGAATAGCGATTAGGTATATAACCACCGCCACAGAAGGAGACAACTGGACAGTTTCGGCATTGCTGACACAGCCCGGCCGCCCCGTTCTGACGATTCTGTACAGCAAGGTGTTCGAGCGCCGTGTCGAAATTGTGGTCGAACACGTTCAAGCCTAGACGCGTCGCGCCGTCATATGTGCCCTTGAGAGAGTCGACAGCCTCGATGTCGCCATTGGATTCAACAACAATAAGGTCCACTGGATCGAGACCGACTGATTCAACCGAACTTGGAGCACCCAGGACTAGGCGGATCATGTTATTGAATGTACGAACGCTCGTTGTCAACTTGCGGTCGAACCAATCGTCGAAGACCTTGATCAGCCAATCCGCATAAGGAGTGGCGTTGAAGTCCTCCTTGCCGCGAGGATGGCGATCATGATTGTCGTAAGGCAGCAAAAAATCGATTGCCGGCGGTCCGAATGAATCGAGATAACGGAAGACCTCCAACGGGTCCGTGTCGACGTTGATAACACTGAGAAATCCGCTAAAACTGGACCTATATCGGGGAGACGTTAGCAACTCTAGTTTTTTTTCGAGTAGCTTCGAACTGGGTTGACCGCGATGGTCAACACGAAAGACGTCGTTGACCTTCGGCGGCCCGTCGATGCTAATTCCAATTGACATACGCCGACGCAAAAACAGTTCGCCAATTTCTTCGGTGAAGAGAAGGCCGTTTGACTGAATGCCAATGCTGGGTCGTATGCCTGACCCGACAAATGCCGTATCGATGGTGTCAACCAATTCCTGCAGGTGACCAATTCCACACAGAAGGGGCTCGCCACCATGAAATACGATGGAAACGGTAGTCTTCTTGTGGGCTTGACAATGTTCCAGGATTCTAGTGGCAACGCGCTTTACGGTGGTGGGTGACATCGTTGGTGGTTGATCGCGCCAACGAGAATCCGATAAGTTATAGACAAAACAGTAGCTACAGTTCAGATTACATCGACTGGCAATCTTCAAGATGAACGTGTGGAAAGGGATCGACACTTGAACTTGCCCCTCGAGTCCATATCCTAATAACTGAATGCAATTCGTAGTCGTCGTGGCTGTGGGAAAATTGGAAAGCGGTTTTTGCCTGCTCTTCCATAGCCTGCTTCGGCTGCCCGTGCGTTCAACTTGCGGATGCTTTCGCGTTAAGCGCCGAGTTCCGCTCGAACGACATCGGGCAGTCTGGTTTGGTTATACCAGAGCAGCTAGTCGAGGGCTTCATCTCTGCCCTGGCGACGAGATTCAAAGTGCTGGCCGTGTAACCGTTCCACCTTCAGCGATCCAAACAGCGTCTCGCTGCATGCGTTATCCCAGCAGGGGCCTTCGCGGCACATCCTCACTATCGATCTTGTTGGTATGTGAATGGTGAGAATTGTGGTTTAGCAATTCTGGGACGGTGTCTTGGAAGCGCCGGACCGATTCCAAGGCAGTGCGAAGCACGTCGTTTGAGACGCTATCCACATCTTCGAGCGTCATCCCGGAAATGTCTAAGGGCAGCAGTTTCTCTTGCATAGGTTTGACCTCTCCCGACAGGAATTCATGTGTACCATATTTGGAATTCAGGCGTCAAATATCAGTCTCGCGGACGTGAAGGCTGATTCAGCCTAGGAGTGTGCCTGGAATGGGTTTTACAAACGAGGTAAACGACTTAGAATCAATAACACACATAAAGCTGTAGAATTTGTAAGTTGTTGATTCTACAGCATAATGGATCTATTCCCGACAGACTCCTAGCGTAGGATCTTTTCAAGGATCATTCTCGCCAGTCCAATACTGTCCGAAACGACTGATGTCAAACGAGGCGACGGTCTGCTGATGTCCGGCTCCCTTGCGAGTCGAACAGCAGCAATGATCGACGCAGCAATTACCAGAGTAGAAGCGAAACGGTCTGTCATACGTTTCTGATCTGCCATCGCCCTGATCCGTTCCTGTTCCTCCCTCGCTATTGCCCGCCTCATCTCGCCCACATATCACCGCCGATCTGTGACCCGCGAAGGCTTCGCCAGCAGGTCGTGCGAAAGTCGACCCTGGAAAATGTCAGCGGGTAAGTAGCGGCGCCTCGCTCCACTAAGGGAGCAGTCGGCAATGATCCACGAATCCGGCATGGTCTGAACGGACGCCGGGATGTTCTGCTGGCAGCCCTTACAGACTATGACGAAGGGATGGACGCCGGGCGTTGGGCTATGGAACATGGACACATTATAGGCGAAGAAATGGCGAATATTTCAACAATCGCTCCCTTCGAGCGCCGGGCAGTCTAGTACGGGTCTAAGCCGTAGTCCGAAGAGGAACGAGGATCATCCTTACATGCCCGGATGCTAGGGCGTCTAAGGCGCGATCCGTTTCCCGCCGGTTTGGATCCGTGGTCCCCGAGCTACGAGTTAGTCTGATAACCGGGTTGCCCCTCGTCGAGCTCAGGTGGGGTCGGAGAACTAGGCTCCCGATTGTAGAAGTTCCAAAATCTTTCAATGGCGGCCGCATGTTCGGCATGCCAATGCACCTTGTCTACTTGAGCCTTGTTTAGTCGCAGGATTATCTCAGGCACGGGGTAGAAACGCTCGATAAACTTGATCGCACCATTCTCATAGGTAACAGCTCCCGGTAGCAACCACAGAACAAAAACGCCTAAATTCTCGATGCTGTAGTCAAATGCGGATCGAAAGAATGCGGTGATATAAGGCGTGTTCTCGGGAACATAGAACTTCCATCTGTCGAACGCGAATGGGTCATCTGGGGCTAGAGCTAATACCTCCTTCACAGGCGCCTGGTAACGTAGGCGCATTCTTTGACCAAAGGTCCTCTTAATCTCGTCAGCGTCGAAACTATCCCAACTTGTTACTTCATCGGCCAATTCCCTCCTCGACACCGACGAATTCACAATATCGGAGGCAAACCGATCAGAGCCCGCTTCAGTCACGACCTGGTCGAGCACAAGTTGGAAGTCGGGGCCTCCTTGGAGACGGGCTGCCAGAGCAAAGACGAGACCTTTTATAACTATGTACGCCACATCATCGCTCCGCATTTCCGACGTACGCTTGGCCATATCTACTGCTAGCCACGCTGCCTGCTGCTGGGAGATCTGCGAGGCCTTTGACGCCAGCCTTCTCAAAAAATGTATTTTGCGCAGGTCGTCTCTCTCTGCGGCAGGCCATGCTCTTTCTACAGCGGCATGCAGGGCTTTTTCGCTTGCGGCATCCGCGATAGATGACAGGAACTCTGCCATTTCTTTTTCGCCGAACATTGTCGCCGGCACTCTGTAGGAAAAGTACCTAGGGAAGAAGTTCGGATCGAAAATTCGTCGCTCTTTACTAGAGTCACCTAGGCTGAGCGGCGATGCGCCCTTCGATTTTTCGCGGAAGTATCCAACCACTGACGGAAAGATCCGCGAAAGCAGGCTGCGCGCCAAGTCAAGATCGGGAGATTTCATCCCACCAAAATAGGAATCAAAGGCCGCTTGGATCCTCGCCTTTCTGGCTTCCTCGTCGATTCCCAAAAGACCTCTATTCCATCGTTCAACGCCTTTAGGGGGCGCGTGAAAGTAGCGCCCGTTCTCATATATAAATGTGTAGGTTGCGGGCAGGAGTTGACGGACAGCCTCGATTACGAGCAGGTCATAGGTATTCACTTCCCCCTTCGAGACATGCAGTGAACTCTGGAATCCCCGGATGAACTGCCCAATTCCACGAATATTCGTTAGCTGCTTGTCCAGCGCGTCGTACCAAAGATCGTTACGCAACTCATCAAAGTGCTTCTCTGTGGCATCTGACGTTAATGGCCCTTCCTCCTCGAAGACAGCTGACAACCGCGCGGAAAACAGCGACTCTCTGAGGTCGTCGTCGGTTCTAGGCAGTTGCAGCTGCACGGGAAAGAATTTGTCGAGGTACCGAGAACCGAAGTCTGGATCGCTGGGGGAAACGACCCTCGCAAGCGCTTCCTTGCTGAATGCGCAGATGTAGCAGACATTGGTCAGCTCGGGAGCCCCACGCAGAATCTTTAGAAGTACTCTCAGCTCCTCTTCGTGCATTCGGTCGATTTCATCGAGGAGGAACACAACGCGAATCGGCAGAAGACAAAACAGATCGGTCATCTCTTTTATTTGGGTGGACTGCGAATCCGCCGATAAAAAGTCGTTCAGCAATCCCCAGGACTTTGGCAACACTCCGAGAACCACGCGACCGTAGTTCTTGAAAGTTGAACGCCATGGCGGCAGGAAGTACCTCTCTCGAATCGCGCCCATTGCCGTTGCAAACAGGGACTCAACAAATGTTGTCTCATTGCCGGGCAGCCAGGTCCGAAAAGGCACGGCGATTGCCTTGCCGCCTTGCTGTATGGAGACACGAACGAGATGCAAGGTGGAAGACTTGCCCTCTCCGAAGTCGGCCGTAACTCCTAAAGCTGGCTCGGAGTCAGCGAGCACGTGAGTGAGAATGGTTTCGACAAATTCACCGCGCCCGATTGCATATGGCCACACGTGCTCATCGACAAATATGTTGCCAGCCATCAGGTTTGTCGATTTTAACGTCTCGCCAACAAGACGCTCCACATTCTTCTCGATGCTGGCGATAATCAGCTCAATCGCGGCAGTCCAATCGTTTGTCTCGAGGTAGGGCTCACATACGCGCAATAGGTGGAAAAGCAGCAACGCCCACGCCTGCGCCGCCGAAAAGCAGTTTTCGACTTTCTCATACTCGGAGATGACGTAGTCTGCCACGATGGTGGTCGCAGCCAGTAGCCGTCTCAGCTCACCCTTTTTTGCAGAATCGCCTGGCGTGACCGAGAGTAGAAAACGAGAAAAATCTTCGCAATTCAGCGGCTCCGTTTTATCGGCAAGATAGAGCGTCAGAAAAAGCTGAAAATCCCGCGGTTTGGTGGGCAGGAAGGAGGAGGGAACTTTCAAGAACATATCGAGCAGCCCGTCATAAGAAATAAGCTGGAGCTCTCGGTTGAACTGCTCTTTCCAGCCCCGATTGCGGTTTATGATATCGGTCCGCACCGGATCGGTAATTGAGCCATTCGTTACCAAGTAGGGGACGAAGTCCGCGTCGGATGGAACATTCGGATGGAATATTGGAGAAGTGACGGTCATCTGGATCTGAGGAATCAGCTCCGACCATTTACCCTGTGCGATGTTTCCGCCCTTTAGTTGGTAGCAGTGAAAAATGCCGTTGGCATCCTTTGTGATGAGGTCTTTCCCCAGCTCAAGTTGACCGTGTTGCTGTTTATGAATGATTGTGTGCCCCTCGGAAATGAGGGCGTGGGCGAAGGAGTCCTCGTAGCCCAACTCATTCACGTTATGTAACCAATCTTCGACGACCCTCTCGATCACGCCATTCCTTCCGCTTTCTTTCGATAAGAGCGGCCCCACGATCCCTCAAGTGTGGTTCTTTCCCGAAACGGGCCATTTCAGATCGGATGGTCTCTGCCATTACGGGATGACACACATGCATCGGGTAAATCGGAAATCCAAAAATGTCGAATTCGAGGTCCACCCTTTCGAGTGTGTCCAAATGGGACTCCGCAGTAAAAGGTGCTCCCTTCATATCTACACTGTTGCCAACTGAAGAGGTAATCTCCTCAAACCTCTCGAAGAAGAACTTCTCGAGTTGGGCCGCAAAGTCCAGCGTAAGCTGCTCGGTGCGTTCCTTGAGACTCTGCACCGTATCTCTGAACTCCAGATTCGCGGCTACTTGGATCGGAGCGCGGACATCAACGAAGCCCTTTGATTCGACAACTCCATCATCTCGCTCAAGACCGAAGCAGTTCCCTTCATGGAAACGCACGGAGCGAATCCTCGAAACTACAGGCATCTGCGCGTCCACTTTCGCGCGGATGTCACGGAGGTGCAGGTCCATCAGCCGGCCCTTCAATTTGGGAAAATCGGGGAGCATAATAGCCGCTAGCAGGTCAATAATACGGCAGACATCGAAACTGTGCATCCCGCCAGCGAATCGTTGAGGAGTTCCTGAGCAAGGAACTGGTCTTGGAAAGTCGGCTTGTCGCCACAAATCGGCCTGCGAATGAGGGTTCAAATTTGATGCTCAACTGGCTTGTGCTAAACTTCGGTTTCTTAGCGATTCAATCGCCCTGTTCAGTTGCGCGTCCACTCCGCCCCTCCGTTCTCTCCAATCGAATTCAACAAGTTCATCCGGCTCGATGGGTGTGCCTTCAAGAACTGATCCTTTCCATGTGTAGTAAGCTCCCGTGGGCAGAGCCAATCTGTACCCGTCTCCGACTTTCACAGAGGTCGCGGACAGCAACCGGCCGGCCGTTGGCTCTCCCACAATCATCGCGAGCTTGTTCTCCCGAACAAATGCAACGATCATCTCAGCAGCGCTCGCCGTATGCCGATCAACGAGAATCACGACCCTTCCATGAAATCTCTTTGCCCCCAGTCCTTCCGCCTCAAGTACGATCGGCGACTTCGACAACATCGCTGGACCGAACTTGGCAGCGAGCAACCATAGAGAGCTTTTGGATTCCGGAATACTGTTGAACCGACGAAAGCTGTGCTTTACCGCGTCCAGGTTTGGCATTACTCGGTCCTTAGCGAGGGCGAACCCGACTGGAATTTTGGTTGGCGTTAGCAGGCTCATTACTCGTAGAGCCCCAATCCCCCCACCGGTATTCCCGCGGAGATCGATTACCAGGCTGTCTATTTCTCCCAACGCTGCAAGAGACCGGGAGATTTCGTTTGCTACCTCAACTCCGACGAGCCCAGGAAACATGGCGATCTTCAGATATCCGACACCATCATTCAAATGCCGCGTCTCAACCAACTTCGGTTCAACAAAGTGTAGCTTCTTTCCTTTTGGGCGGGCCACATCAACGATTACCATGCGCTTCTTCTCATCCGCTCCAACCACCTCTACGCTTGTCTTCTCTCCCATCGTGAAAACTGGGTGCTCTGGCGGGATGATGTTTTGATCATCGACGCTTAGGAGAATGTCCCCTGGTTCGATACCAGCAGCAGATGCTGCGCCACCTGTATGCACATCTTGAAAGATCCAGCGCTTGCCATACTCTGTCTCATCTTCCAAGTAGGTTGCACTCAGAGCTGCACGACTTGACGCCCTGCGCGCACTGCGATGGAAAAATCCAAGATGCGAGGTCTGTAGTTCCTTCAAGAGATCGCTGACTTCCTTCTCAAAATCGGCTGGCGTATTCGCCGATTCAATCGATGGCCTATGCCGCTCCACTGCGACGTGCCAGTCCCCGTTCAACTTCTCTGGCGCATAGAAGCGCTTTTGGAGCGCCGCGAGAACGCGATCAAGCACCTTCTTTCGCTGATCAGCAGACAGAGTTGGGGACAGCTGAGCTTCATTCTGCTTTCGATCTGGAATCATTGGTTTCTCCTGGTGGTCGAATTCAGATTGGATTTCTTGAACAGGCTGCCGGTCGGGTCACCAACGACCTCGAAGCCGGCCCAAAAATAGGGCGGATCGCCGGACGCGATCATCTGCAGCTGCGCTTCTCTCAGCGATTGTCCCTTTTCTTCAGCATGTCCAAGATGTTCGTAGAAGACGGTCATCAAATGAGCCGTGGAATGGTCTTCAAGTTCCCAAAGAGTGGACACAACTGTTTGCGCGCCGGCTTCGACGAACGCATTCACGATATTGGCAACTCCCTCTTCTCCAACCGGCCCCACACCTGTGTCACACGCGGATAGGGTCACGAGGTTTGCCTTCAGCGGAAGACTGCGAATCTCGCGAATCTGGAGGAGTCCGTCATCTGGCCCGTGCGCTTCTGGCGCAAATACGAGAGCCGAGCGGTCCGAATACTCCATATCGGCGTAGCCATGAAGTGCCAAATGCAAAACGTTGTACTGGCTGAGCGGCAGACGCTTGAATTGAGTTTCCGTCGCAGCGCCTCCCAGGAGCACGGTATCTGGCTTTGGAAGATCAGAAGCGATCGATTCGACTTCATGTCGGCTCTCCGGCAAGGCAATCAGTTCACTTTTCTCCGGGCCCGAAGCACCGCGCAGAATGCCGGAGAACAATGTCTTCTTCGGCTTGTTAATTGTCCAGGCGGCCACTCCCAGATACGGCATTGGCTCGACAGCCAAGTGCTGCTCGCGATGCCGGAGGATGTGGAACACTGTCCCCGATGGAACCACCGTTACCAAATGAGAAGTCAGCACGTACTGGCCACCATCCGACAAGGCCGCGAACGGCAGAAGATGGAGCTTTCCATCGGGTACCACGATGATCGATTGCGCTCGACTATAGCTCGAAACCGGTTTGATCAAGTCATCAAATAGCCGCCTCGCCAACCCATCGTCCACCTTCTGCTTCATCACCTCCGATCGATAATCTGCCGCCTCTCTCTCCAGCTCAGACTTTGCCTTCAACGTGTAACGTTTCACATCGGTTTTGCTAATCGCGAGCACGTACGAATCCGGCTCGTCCAAAACGTATTCCAACATGAGTTCCGACGGGCCGAGGTCCCGCTGCAACTCGATCAAGTTCACCGGCTCCGTCGAGAAATGGTCGGGTTTGAAATTCGGATTGATCTGTTGCTCGGTGTCGTAAATCGTTTGCAGAATGTCCTGCCTTGACCCAAGGTCATCAGTGTCCAGCAATCGCAAATTAAGATTTGCGAGAGCCTTCTCGGCAGTCGTTGGCTCGTGCGGAGCGACCGGTTCGTGATCCTCAAGAGCCTGCGCTTCGATTCGCCCTCGTGCCCGCTCGATTGCTCGGAATGCCTCGCTATTCTTCCCTCGGTTACTTAGCGAGGCAAAATATCCGGCATACACTTCGCTCAATTGCCCGAGCAGCTGACGCTCAACAGTCGGTGTCGGCACTTTCGACAAGAGTGCATCGATGAGATCTGTGCTCTTCCGGTAGAGCTCATCCGAAGCCTTGGTATCTCCGAGCTTCGCCAGAATATCTGCTTTTATCGCGAGGTCCCGCGGCACAAAATAGAGTTCATCGGGAATCCGCTTGTTAGCTTCAATTGCGTCGTTGACGGCGGCGAGAGCAGGTTGCAACTGCCCACGTTCGAGGTATGCCTTGGCCAGTAACCCATCCGCCTGAGTCATGCCTCTCCAATAGGACAGCTGTTTTGCAAACTGGATCGCGCGGGCGTAGTCATCTGCAGCTTGATCCCACTGGCCCATTCGACCATAGACACCGGCTCGGGCTTGATAGAGTTCGTAGAGATGTCCAGCCAAGTGGTAATTGGACGCTCGTTGCATCGCCTCCGATGCCAATGCCAGTGCCTCTTGATTGCGCCCTAGCCCGCTCAAAGCTTCGATCTTCGCATTGATTGCGATGGTCGGATACGCAACATCTGGCTTGTTCTTCGACACCTTGATTGCCTCGTCGAGCGGTCCGAGAGCTTCGCCGTATTTTTGCAGTTCGACCAAACCAGTGCCGTAGATGCTTGCGTATCGAATGTGAGCCGCAGGATCAGCTACCTTTGCCACGGTCCAGGCTTTGACAACGTTCTTCTTCGCGGTTGCAATGTCTCCCAGAAGAAACGCCGCGATCCCTTGCTCGCCAATAGCTCTGGAGGCGAGCAAGTAGTGATGTCGCTGCCTTGCGAGCGTTTCGACCTGCGCCCACGTCGCACGTGCCATTGCGGAGTCGTAATTCACTTCCAACATCCCAAGTATCGTCAGGATGCGAAGCCTGGTCTCAGCGTCCTGCGCTTGCGGTAAGGAAAGATCCGCGGTCAGTTTTGCAAGCTGGGCAGGAACACTGATCGAGGATTCGCTCTGGGCAGGAATTTCGCTAACGTGCGCATACAGAGCCTTCGACGGCTCATTCTTCCGAATGAATCCAAGTTCTGCTTGTCGGTATAGGGGTTCTGCTGCGATCCAGTTGTTGACCCACGACTTCTCGTCGGCTTGTTCCAGCAACGCCTCTGAGGAGCCCGGAATCCTCCAACGGAGGACGTGATATCCAACAACACCCAACAGGACAGCCAGGAGCAATCCGGTAGCGATGCGAAGAGTTGGGGAGACTCTGAATCGCAATGCGCACCATTACCCTTGATGCAATAATGCCAAAGATCAGACGGTTAGATCAAATCTTCTAGAAAGTTCACCAGGTTTTCAGGCCCCGATTCCATCGATTTCATAAGGCCTGAACCGACCACCCGGCCCTTTCAGGTCAATGAGTGGCTCGACCTGTTCGCAACGGTTGAGATCTGCATAGCGATGCTTGCATGCACCGATCTACTGGTCAGAGTTCAACCACCGGCTCATCAGTCGAATAGCAGTAATAGAATGTTTTGGCGAAGGGGCTGGACAGTGACTCTAAAGGAAGATCTATTCTACGAAGCAGCTTCTGTGATGGGCGCGTGCGATCAGCAACCATCAAAAGCCAGATTTCTTCAATTTTTGGGTTTTCTCGATAGCTCTTCAGTTTTCGCGCTTTGATGTCTATTCGATCTTGGAGATGTTTCGGCGTCAAATCTGCAACAAAACCTGGTCTCATGACCGTCCAGTGCGCGAACCGCTTTTCAGGCACTCTGAGAATATGGATGAGGCCAACTGCTTCAGACAGAAGCTGTGCTCCGTTATCAAGCACATCTGGCCTCCAGTCCACTGCTTCCGACGAATCCCCAGAGACCATATCTCGGATCTTATTCGCAATCAGTTCAGCGATCTGTTTCCTCTTCCGCTTGTCGCGTGTGATTTGTGAAAAGAGTATTTTCGAAAGGACAAGAGTGTCGTTAGCTTCGAAATAGATCTGCCGCGCTTGGGAGACGATTAGGTTGGTAATCGATTCGACTTCCTGCAAGAGCAGTTCTCCTGCACCTCGCGTATGCTTGGTAGATTTATCCGGCCGAATGAAGATCTCGGTCATCTCGATACCAACCATGTGCCCGCCAAGGTCGATGACAAAATCGGGATTTGGCGGCTCTGGCTGATCGATGCTTTTGGGATTTATTCCTTGTTGTTCAAGAAATCGATCCAAAAGGAACCTTTCGCGTCGCTTCTTTCTCTCATCAGAACTCATTCCGGCTCCCCAGCAGGAATGTGGTTCCCTGCTAACGTCAATAGGCATCAGCCACCATTTCCCGACTGACAAAGCGATGATAGTTTCAAATCCTATCTTCTAGTAGCCGAATCACCAGCTCACTGATCGACAATTGACATCAAGGCAAGTTGCCGAATAGCGCCTGCTCGTCCACAAGGTTTCCAGCGCGCGGTCAGCTTCGGAAGTCACTTCTCTCGACAGCCGGTTTTTCGGCCCTTTGCCGAGACATTGATCGACTTGAATAGCTCAATGAGCGCTTTGCCCTGAAATCGTCAACGCTGAGATCGGAAAGCCGTCCAGCCCCCGACCACGGTTGTTTCCTAGTTCATGCGCGTCATTGCATCGAAAGGTGTGGTTTTATCAATCGGCATGTAGATGGTGAAACGCAGCCACCTGCGTGAGGCCACGATGTTGGGCTTGGTGAGAAAGTTAATTGCGCACAACCACTTCAAGATTCGGGCGAAGTTTTCTTAGCTATTCAAGTGACCTTTCCACATCTGTTTTGGGCATTTCGTCTGTCTTTGCAAAATACTGATCAGCGGCCCAACCTATCGCCTCAGTGATCGCTGCCGCAGTTGAGGCGTTAATGGCGTTGCCGAAACCAGGAATCCAACCGACAAGCAGTTGGCTTATGAAACGTCCAGCAGTCGTTGCGGCAAAGCCACTTAGGATGTCAATCGCGGCGGATTTGCTTAGCTCCACACCATGTATCCAAGCGATGCTCGTGACCATAACTGTTTGAATTGACACCAGAGCGACGGAGTCCGAACCGGGTAACTGCGCCAGACCCGCGCCAACGCCGGCGGCTGCTGTCGACGCCGTATGAATAATGCCGTGAATTTTCTGTCTTTGTGTAGCCATAAAAGCAGCTTTCCCCATTCTCAGCGGGCATGAGAAACCCGCGTTCAGACGCTCTATATCCTAGGATGCTGCTAGTGATGTCAGAGTCGCTCTTCGCCCGATACGTTTGACTTCGACATCCAGGAAGAAGGGAGTGCTACCCTCGGAATTACATCTTGGGAGAGGTTTGGTATGGGAGTATGCTCGTCGACTGACTGCAAAACTGAGGTTCCAGCTCGACAGAAATGCTGGGAATGCGGCGAACCATTTTGCGCCGAACATTTGACATTGTGTTCCCGTTGCAGGAAGTTCGACTGCTGCAGCAATTGTGCGTCTGAACACGAGGATTGGTGCAAGCAAAACTTACCGAACCGCGGTCCCTTAACGCCTGAGAAGGAGGTCGGCGCTGGCGAGGAATCGGTGTACGTTTGGTACAGCCCAAGCGAATTTGAGAATGCAACTTTAAAGGGCGAATCGCTGCATGCATGCAAAGTGGGACGCACGAAGGGAGTGGTCAACGCAAGGCTCATCGCGCAGGGTATCTACACTGCGTTCCCGAGCGACCCGATTGTCCCTCTTGTCATCAAGACAGAAGATTCTAGACGGCTCGAAGATGCTATCCATGCCGTATTGGTCTATGCCGGTAAACAGATAACAAATATCCGCGGCACCGAGTGGTTCAGGACCAACGCTCAGGAGATCGAGCAAATCTACATGGCGCTAAATCAACTCTGCGAGACGATTGGGACAGTTCATCGAAGCGCCTCAACGACGGACAAGTCGTAAGAGAGTCGAGCATGGACATCCGGCGAATGCCTTTCTGAGGGTCCTTGCCAGCTACTTTACACCGTAAGAGCCAACGGTACTAACCGAGCCGTCCCGAGGTTGTAGCGAGGGAAACTGAATCAGCCCGACAAACGCCCAACCATCTTGGAGAACCTTGGCATCATGCTAAATCACTGAGGCACTTACCGAGAGCCGGACGGCGGTGGATTCCAGCGCGGCGAACGTGGACTTCCAAATTTGCAGAGAACGATAGCCCTCCTCGCGCATCTGGTTGTTCCTTTCAATTCCTGGAGGTGTCTGAATGCGCCTTCCTGATGCCTGTCGAGCATCAGTCTTGACGAAAAAGGTCTTGGACGCCTGTGGAATTTTGGGGCACTCTCTGGAAAAGGAGGTCGCTAATGGCACAGGTGGCCGTAAAATTCCCCCCTCGCTCAGTCGACAATCATTCATTCGGCTTATCTGGTTTTGAACCGCTCCTCAACAGTCACCAGGCTGCACAGCTTTTAGACATCAATCGCAAAACCTTGCAGAAGTTGGCAAGGCGTGGCGAGATTCACGGCTCCCACGTTGGAAAAATGTGGCGTTTCCGCGCCTCCGACCTGAATGCATGGCTGGATCGTCAGGAACGGGCAAGTTGAATAAATAGCCTGGAGGGATTGCGTGAAACTCAATTTGATTGAAGAGCTGGAAGCCCGGAGTGGCGCCATCAAGGTTTCTGATCTTGCGGCCATATTGGGAGTGGACGATAAACACATCTATCGCATGGCCGCGCGGGGTCAACTCCCGAGCTTCCGCGTCGGTGGCGCCGTTCGTTTCGACCCCCACGAGGTCGCAAACTGGTTGCGTCTAAAGTATCGAGACCAATCGCACCCAACCAAGAAAAGTCCACAGCGAGAGTCTGCGAATTTGCCGGAGGCATCGAACGCAGCGTAGTTCGGTGAGTCGGTCGGTTTGAAGTCCGAGGCAATCGAGGTCGCCGAAACGCCTTTTTTTCCTGCACATCATAGGTTTTGGTGTGACCGCTGCTTGCACGTCCCCAAAGCGCCGGAAGTTTGAAAAAGCCACCAGCAAATGGTGGCTTTTCCCATTCTAGGCGGGACTCAGGCGACCAAAGCAGCCAGTTCGCCGCTGTTGACCTTCATTGCGGCGTCCTTCGACCGGACACCTTTCAGGTACACCATCGTCGATTGGATGTCTCGATGGCCTAGCCAGTTCTGCACGGTGCGGATGTCCACACCGTCGCGCAGATGGTTCGTGGCGAAGGTGTGCCGGAACTTGTGCAGGAAAAAGTTCATGCAGTACGGTCCCTCGGCGCACTTGTTGTTGTGCTCGGTCACGCACTGTCCGCAATTCAGGCCCGCACGTTCTGCGACGCGCTTGACGACCATATCCATCTCGCTGTCGGGGCGGCCCTTCGTATTGCCGAAGACGAGATCGTGCGGCCTTGCCTGCTTCCTCTCTTTCCTCTTGCGCAGACGTTCCATCAACCCCGCGGGCAGGGGCACGGTGCGCTCCTCCCAGTTCTTCGGCGTGAAGCCCCACTTCGCTTTGGCCGTCACACGCGCCAGATGATGCCGGAAGTCGAGGTCCAGATACGCGACATAACGGAGCTCCTGGTCGCGGAAGCCGGAGCCAAGGATAAATTTAAGCAAGTCGGCCTCGTCTTCGGTCGCTGCGTTGAACATTGCTATCAGCTCTTCGGGCTCGTAGATTGGGCGAATGGCATCGACGTACTTGGGCCAGTCGCCTTTCTCCATCAAGCCGGTGCGCCCATGCTTTTTGAAGAGCTGCAGCACGGTCACGACCTTGTCGTAGACAGTCCGAGCGCCCAGCCCAAGCTCATAGCAGTAGGTCAGGAAGTCGAGCACGTCGGCTCGGGTCGCGTCCTCGACGTACTTCTTTTTGTAAGCGGCACGGAGCAGGGTGTCGAGCGTGTAGCGATAGGTCAGATGGGTGCGAGGCTTCCGCTGCATCTTGACATACTTCAGGTAGTCGTCGATGGCGTCGCCGATAGGCGTCTTGTCCGGGGCCACAGGCGGCGGCTCCGGGGAGGCAATCAATCCCGCACGGATGGCGCGACGCTCGACCGTTTTGTGGCGGGCGCACTCGATGGCATCTTCGCGTGTCGTCGCCTCGCGGAATCGGCGTCCCGATACCCACCACTCGATGAAGTAGGAGCCTTCGATGTGTACTTCGACTTGGCCGTTGACGCGCACCTTGTCCTTGAGCCGTCCGTTGGCTTCGGGAACTACAGGGGCAAAGCGCCACTCTTTGCCGATTTTGATTTTCTTGAGGAGGTTGACGCGGTCCGCGTATTCGGGAGCGTTGCGATGGGGGTTGCGGGGCTTCAGAGCAGGCATTGGAATCTCCTCCTCGTAAGTCCAATAGCCTATCAGAGTAGACACCAACACAGACACCAAGAAGGTAAAGGCTTTGTTTTCTTAGTGACTGTTAGAAGGCAGCGCTCTGACCAACTGAGCTACGTCCCCAAGGAAGCTATATCCCCAAGATGTAGGTCAACGATATCAGTTCGACATGGGGTGCAGCAAGCCGATGGGCGCGGCGCTTCATGCCGGCACGGCGGCTCTTGGGGCGCGCGCGGGAGAGGCAAATCCCATGTCCATGGAAATGCCGCGAACACATTGCAGCAGATGGTTGGCGATGGTGGGAAGCTTTTGCGCGGTGACGCGAAACGACGGGCCGGAGACGCTGACCGCGGCCACGGGCAGGCGCTGCGCATCGAGCACCGGCACGGCGATGCAGCGCAGGCCTTCTTCCAGTTCTTCATCGTCGACGGCGTAGCCGCGGCGGCGGGTCTTTTCGATTTCGGTGCGCAGCGCGTCGGCGTTGGCGATGGTGCGGCTGGTGAAGCGCTCGAAGCGGGTGCGGCGGATTACGTCGGCCATGCGATCTTCGGGCAGGAACGCCAAGATGGCTTTGCCCACCGAGGTGCAGTGGACGGGATTGCTCTGGCCTACGCGCGTGATCATGCGCACGGAGCGCGCGGGCTCGATCTTGTCGATGTAGATGACGTGCGCCTGTTCCAGAATGCTGAGGTGCGCGGTCTCTTCGGTTTCGGCCACCAGACGGCGCAGATGCGGCTGGGCGCGGTCACGCAGGTCGTACTGCTCGATGGCGCGATTGCCGAAGTCGAAGAGGCGCAGGCCCAGGCGGAATTTGCCGCCGGTGGTGCGCTCCACCATGTGGTGGCGCTCCAGGACCATGAGGAAGCGGTGCGCGGTGCTCTTGTGCAGCTGCAACGAACTTGCCACCTGCGCCAAACCCAGCGGCGTTGCGCTCTCGCCGAGAAGATCCAATACGGCGAATGCCCGGTCCAGGGCTTGAACTTTGTACGTGCCTTGCGGTGCTCCGTCTCGCATTTTGGTCCCTTGTTTCGCGGCGTGGCTTCATCTTCAGTTTCCTTTCTATGGGTACGGCGTGTCAAGGAGTGGGACGCGATGGGAGCAAAATTGCGAACTGTGGAGCTGTGAGTCTGTGAGTGGCCGGAGTATTTCGCGTCGCGCAGATCGATGAGCGGAAGCGACTTAGCTGAGGGTGCTTCCACAGTTCCACGGCGGCACAGATTCACATTCGATTTTTTGCGCCGCTTTTGTGGACTCTCTCCCGCTGCGGGGCGGAGGTTCTGCTTCGGCCGGTTTTTCTGGATGCCTGGCAGGGTTAATACCATACCGGGGTATAGTTGGAGGAGGGGGAGAGGGTACGCGTTTGGGGCAATGCGGAGGGTGATTTCCAGCAGGACATTCCTTGGATCGCTGGTTGAGAGCGATGTTTCATCGGTCCTTCGCCCCCAATGAACTATTGTGCGGCGGGAGGGGAAATATTCTGCAATGCGGCTGAGCGGGCAGGTGGTTGTGGGTGAGGGAGTTGTGACATCGTGGACAACGGAGGGGGTTGACAGGGATCCGGTGAGGCCCGCGAAAACCGCGACATTGGAGCTTGTAAGCTATACCCACCGTGGGTACAATTGAGGAAGCAAGGTGGCCGAAAAACCTGCACGCCCGACATGGTTCGAATTCGTCGAAGCGCCTGCCTTCGCAAGGTTCCGGGAAGACTACCTCGACGATGACGGCTTCTCGGAATTACAGCGGTATCTTGCCAGGAATCCCGAAGCGGGAGACATTGTGCCTGGCGCGGGCGGCATTCGCAAGTTGCGCTGGAAGGATCCCCACCGCGGCAAGGGCAGACGCGGGGGTCTGCGGGTTATTTACTACTGCTTTCTGTCAGAGCAGGAGATCTGGCTGCTGACGCTTTATGGCAAGGATGAGGCCGCCGATCTGACGAAAGACGAAAGAGACCAACTCCGGCGGGCACTCGAAGCCGAGCGCGGCGCGCGAAAGACCAGGAACAGGAAATGAAGAAGCGGAACGGAACAAAGCGGAATATTTTTGCGGAGCTGGCGGAAGGCGTGGACGCGATGAAGGCCCGGCGTGAAGGCAAAGTCACGCTTCGCACGCACCGTGTCGCTGTTGCTGAAATCAGGGAATCTCCGGGCGCGGAGTTTTTTGTCGCGGCGCGCGAGAAGTTCAACGTCTCTCGCGCGGTATGGGCCAACATGCTGCGCGTGAGCCCGCGCACGGTGGAGAAGTGGGAGCAGGGCGGGCAAGTGAGCCCGCTCGCAGCCACATTCGTTGAACTTGTCACCCGCTATCCCGACACGATCGAACGATTGCAGACGCTTCCGCGGCGCATCTCCCGTCCGTCGGGCAAAGCACGCGCCTGACCCGGATGGACGGCTATCGTCCGTGCTCTCCCAGGTCTCAGAAGCTAGACCCTTCGACAAGCTCAGGGCAGGCTCTGGGGCACCCCAAGTCTGTGGTAGAACTTTCGTCCTTAGACCTGGGCCACCCGCCCGCCACCCCGACTCTCCGGTAAAATCTTCTTTCATCCTGCGAGTCGGACCATTGCCCGTTAGACTCTTAAACCGGACTTGTGCAGGAGCTCGTCAATGAGCGCCCGGAATTCGCTGATTTTCTCCCGTATGTATTCCCGCTTGCAGGTATAGGTGATCTTGTGAGCTGAATAGTTTCCCAACTTCCGTATATCCTCGATCGACGTTTTGCTATTGCGGGACAAGCTAAGGGTCGGGTTCGCAACTGCATTTTTCACGATGCCCTCTAGCAGGAAGTAATTGTTGTTGCCATCCTTGATCTCGGCGGCGATTCCGAGCTTTTCATATGACAGTATCAGCAGGATCTCCTCCATCCTTCGCATGAGCGCCGCGCAGCCGTCGAAGATATTGTGCTCGTATGCTGAGTTAACCTGCTTCGCAATGCTCTCAATGTATCCTGGGGTTTTCTCGTAAAGTGCCGGCGGCAAGATTGTGCCCTCGTCGAGCACTTCCTGCGATTTCTCGGATAGGCTTGGGAATTTACCTTCCAGCTCGGCGACAAACGAGCCTTTGAGCCGCCAGCCCCGCGGCGCCCTCACCGTATGCCTGCTCGAGCGAAGATTCTCTTCCAGCCGATACTTGTTCGGAACAGCTCCGCCCGCTGCGACCAACCACCCCGCGCCGTCAGACGCGCTGAATTCGTTCACCTGCTGTTTTTTTAGGTAAAAGAACGCGAGATGGCAGACCTTGTCGGTTTCCGATAAGGAGTGGTAATCGCACGCACGCTGAAATTGATCTATCGTCACGCCGGTTTCAGCGCAGCTTGGATAATCTGCTGAGCGTACTTCTCACCTTCGGTGGTCACATACCAGAACGACGGGTCCTGTTTCTTATCCTCGCCCACCAAGGCCGGTATTTTCACTTTTGCTTTGCCAAGCTCCCGCGTAACGTGCGGCGGATGTAGTGCTCCGGCTGCCTTGAAATGCAGATTGAAGGTCGCCGCCAGCTGTGGACCAGTTACATCCTTGGCGACACCAGAATCATTGAGCACGAACAGCAACCAAATGCCCTTGTCCGCGATACTCCATCCCTGCAGCGGATTACCGTACTTTGCGGCGTCGTGGCGGAATTCCAAGGGCGCTACCGCAACGCCTTCGGCGCCTTTGGCACTTGGCCGCTTTCGTCCCTTCGCCTTAGGCTTGGCTGTTTCGGCGTCTATTGTCGGCGGTATCAGGGCCTGATTTCCATCAGCCACTTCCACCGATGGCTGGAGCAGGCCTGCAAACTGGTGCTGGACAGCGGAACTGATTGCGGGAATGTCTTCGCGCTCACCGTCGATTTCGACTTCCAGGGCTTGGACTTTCAACCGAATTCGGAATTTTGCCATTTCTGAAAATCGCCGCAACTCATCAGGCGATCCCTCGGCTATTAAGTATACAGCCCATTATGGCTACTCGGAAGTTAGCTTTAAGTTTGCACCGTTGGCTGCGTCCGCGGTCGCTCACCGCAAGGTCGAGTGTGGGTGCTCGGGCCCCGGTATGTGCGCCTATTTTCCCGCTCTCATGGCATACATCGAGTGGAGTTAGAGGAAGTACTCGAAGTCGGTCTCGATTTTCAGGCGGCGGTGGATTTTTAAGATGTGGCCAGATTGTTTCTGGGGGTTTAGCTCTACGTAGTTACGGGGGCCGTGCCAGAGATAGCGGTCGCCGGTCAGGAGGTCTTCGGCTTCGTAGCCGCGGTCGGCGGGGATTTCTAACTCGTCTAGAGGGAGAGTTACCAGGCCGGACTGAGTGTGGTGAGGGTCGAGATTGACTACGGTCAGGATCAGGTTGGAGCGGTCTTCGGATTCCTTGGTGTAGCAGATGATCTGGTCGTTCTCAATGGAATGAAACTTGAGGGACCAGTCGTTGTGCAGCGCTTCGTTCTCGTGGCGGATGGCGTTGACGCGGGCGATCAATGGGCGCAGGCTGTCGGGGCGGTCTAGGTCCCAGTGGCGGATCTCGTATTTTTCCGAATCGAGATATTCTTCGCTGCCGCGGCGGATGGGCTCGTGCTCCATTAGCTCGAAGGCGGGACCGTAGATGCCGTAGTTCGCGCCCAGCGTGGCGGCCAGCAGGAAGCGGATGGCGAAGACTTGGCGGCCGCCGATCTGCAGGAACTCGGTGAGAATGTCGGGCGTGTTGGGCCATTGGTTGGGGCGGAAGAACTCGCGCACCGGGGTTTGCGTTAGCTCAGTCAAGTACGCCGTCAACTCGCCCTTGGCGTTGCGCCAGGGGAAGTAGGTGTAGGACTGGCTGAAGCCTAGCTTGGCCAGGCGGTACATGATTTTGGGGCGCGTGAAGGCTTCGGCTAGAAAGAGCACCTGCGGGTGGTCGCGCTTGATTTCGCCGATGAGCCACTCCCAGAAGGGGAAGGCCTTGGTGTGCGGGTTATCGACGCGAAAGATGGTTACGCCGTGGCCGATCCAGTAGAGGAAGACGCTCTTCAGCTCTTGCCACATGCCGGGCCAGTCTTCGCTCTCGAAGTCGAAGGGATAGATGTCCTGGTATTTTTTGGGAGGGTTCTCGGCGTACTGGATGGTGCCGTCGGGGCGCTTGCGGAACCATGACTCGTGCTCGGTGACGTAGGGATGATCGGGCGCGGCCTGGAATGCTATGTCGAGTGCGACAGATAAGTCGAGCTCTTTGGCTTTTTCGACTAAGTGGCGGAAGTCTTCGACGGTGCCTAACTCGGGATGGATGGATTTGTGGCCGCCTTCGGCCGAGCCGATGGCCCATGGGCTGCCGGCATCGCCGGGCTGCGACTCGGGATTGTTGTTGGGGCCCTTGCGGAAAGTGCGGCCGATGGGATGAATGGGCGGCAGATAGACCACGTCGAAGCCCATCTCCGCGATGTAGTTGAGGCGCGCTTCGCAATCGGCAAAGGTGCCGTGGCGGCCGAGCTCTGGCGCAGTGGAACGGGGAAAAGACTCGTACCAGGCGCTGAAGCGCGCGCGCACCGGATCGACTACCAGCATGTACTCGCGGTCGGACTCGGTGGCGAAGCGCTTGTCGGGGTAGCGGCGGACAAGCTCGTGCAGCGTGGGGTCGGTCGCGTGGGTGCGAAGTTCCTTGGGTTCTTTTCCGGCGCGCAGAACTGCGGCGCGGTCGCGCAGCCAGGTTGCGTCGGCGCCGGTGGCTCTTTGGGCTGCTTCTTCAATCAGGGCGGCGCCGATCTGGTAGTCGACGATCGCATCGCTTTCCGCCTTGATGCGTTTGAGCAGGGCGAGGCGCCAGGTTTCGAAGTGGTCGACCCAGCCCCGCACTTTGAATCCGTAGCGGCCGATCTCGCCTACGCGGAATGCGGCTGCCCAGCGGTCGTTGACCAGCGCGGCCATGGGGATTTCGATCCAGTGGCCGGAGCCTTCGCGGTGGACGAGCAGGGCACAGGCGATGGAATCGTGGCCGTCGGTAAAGATGTCGGCTTCTACGCGAACCAGGTCGCCGATAGTGCGTTTGGCGGGGAAGCGGCCGGCGTCGACAGTGGGGGTGACGGACTCGATGACTACGCGGTTTCGGCCTTCGTTGGGAAGAGTGCTCATGGCGGATCAGTGTATGCGAGTCAGCAGGTCATCTGGTTGGCAAGTTAGCGAGTTAGCAGGTTAGCAAGTCAGCAGGTTAGCAAGTCAGCAGGTTAGCGAGTTAGCAGGTTAGCAAGTCAGCGGGTTTCGATTAGCTGTTTGTAAAGGGCGATGGTTTGTTGGGCGATCGCCGTCCAACCGAAGATTTGTTCTACGCGCTGCCGGCCGGCGTCGCCGAATCGGCGGCATTTTTCGGGGTCGTGGAGCAGGATGTCGATGCGCGCGGCAAGGTCGCGCGCAAATTCGACGGGATCGGTGGGGAAGCCGGTGACGGGATCGCCAGTAAAGGGCACAAGGTAGCCGGTTTCATCCTCAACTACTACCTCTTTGATGCCGCCGGTGGAGCTGGCGACGACCGGCGCTCGGCAGGCCATGGCTTCGAGGTTGATGATGCCGAACGGCTCGTAGACCGAGGGGCAGCAGAAGACGCGGCAGTTGGAGTAGAGCTGGATTTTTTCCTCGGTGCTGACCATCTTTTCGATCCACACGATGCGTTTGTGATGTTTGCGGGCCTCGTCGACCTTGGCGCGCAATTCGGCGGCGATCTCGGGCGTGTCGGGCGCGCCGGCGCAGAGGACCACCTGCGTGTCGGCAGGGAGATGGCTGATGGCGTCGACGAGATGGGTGACGCCTTTCTGGCGCGTGATGCGGCCGACGAAGAGAACGTAGGGGATTTTAGGATCGACGCTGTAATCGACGAGCGCTTTGGTTTCCTTGGTCTTCTTGTATTCGTTGAGATCGATGCCGTTGTAGATAACGTGAATGCGTTCGGGATCGATGTCGGGATAGGCGCGCAGGATGTCGTCCTTGGTGCCCTGCGAGACGGCAATGATCCCATCGGCGTCGTGAATGGCGGTGTGCTCCATCCACGAGCTCATCGCGTAGCCGCTGCCGAGCTGCTCGGACTTCCACGCGCGCAGCGGCTCCAGCGAGTGCGTGGTCATTACGAACGGCATGCCGTAGAGCTTTTTGGCCAGGTAGCCGGCCATCGAAACGTACCACGTGTGGGTGTGGACGACGTCGATCCCGGCGAGCGCTTTGATCTGCGTGAGGTTCAGGCTTAAGGCTTCCAGCGCGCCCTTGAATTTGGCCTCGGTGCCGTTGCTGATCGCGTTCCAAGGCTCGTTGCCGCGGACGTGCAGGTTGCCTTCGTCGCCTTGCTGCGTGCCCCAGCAGTGCACCTCGACCTGGATGGTTTTGGCAAGCTCGCGGCTCAGATAATCGACGTGAACTCCGGCGCCGCCGTAGACGTGAGGGGGGTACTCGCGCGTGAACAGGCCGACTCGCAATCGCTCTTCTCCTTGGCGAAGGGTCTCCCCTGCCCGGGATTCGAGGCAGAGTCCGCTGCGGGCAAGTTTATTGGCTCGCAAGGCGCAGGCGCAAGTATCGAGTCTATGGCTTACCGGGCCGGGCTGAAAGTCAGGTAGACTGTAGGCCTTGATTGAATTCGGTTGTTTTGGTTCTCTGCGATGACTGTCGACCTGCAGGTTGCCACGCTGCTCTACTCCGATGCCGATGGAGAGCACACGTTCGCCCTCGACCGGCCGTCCACATCGATCGGCCGTTCGCCCGGCCAGGACATTGTGCTCCACGACGCGCACATCTCGCGCCAGCACGCGTTCATCGTCAAAGAAGGAGCGAGCCACGCCGTCATCGACCAGAAGAGCAGCTACGGCACGTTTGTGAATGGCGTGCGCGTGGAGCGCGCGACCCTGCACGACGGCGATGTGCTGCAGCTGGGTTCGCTCGACAGCTCGCGCCTGCGCTTTCGCCTGCCTTCCACGCACGACGCGGCCGGCGACAGGCAGCCCTCCTCGGCGACGCATCTGCTGACTTCTCTGCATGGCTTTCGGCGCAACGGCGACGACACCGAGCGCCCCGCGGCCCACGAGATCGGCCAGTTGAATTGGCTATTGAGCGCCGCGCGCCAGCTCAATGCCGGCGGCGCCATTACCGACATCCTGACCACCCTGCTGGAGCTCACATTGCAGCTCACCGGGGTGGAGCGCGGATTCGTCTTCCTCAAGGAAGGCGACGAGATGCGGCTGGCGCGAGGCCTCAACGCCGACGGGCAACTCATCCAAGAAGATTCAACCGTTTCGCAGCGCGCCATGCAGCGGGCCATCGACAGCGAATCGAAGTTCTCCATCAGCGACACGCTCACCGATCACGCCGCCTCGGCGTGGGCCAGCGTAATGGCCAACCGCATCCGCAGCATCTACTGCATTCCCTTGCGCAAGCGCGAGCCGGCGAGCCCGAAAGACACGCTGCTCGGCCTGCTTTATCTCGACAGCCAGATCGGCCCCGGCCACTTGAGCGAGGTCGATCACCAGTTGCTCGATACCATCGCTACCGAGGCGGCGGCGCTGCTGCACAACGCACTGCTGGCCGAGGCCGAGTACAAGGCCCGACTGGTGCGCGAAGAGCTGGCCGTGGCGGCGAAGATTCAAAGCGGGCTGATGTCGATTGCGCTGCCCGTGTTGCCCTACGCGGTGCTGCAGGCGAGGAGCGTTCCGTGCCTGGAAATCGGCGGCGATTTCTTTACCGCCGTGGCGCTCGACGACTGCCTCTGCGCGGGCATTGCCGACATCTCCGGCAAGGGAGTTTCGGCGGCCATTGTCGCCGCCACGCTGCAGGGCATCATTCATGCGCAGACGCTTTCCCGGCAAAGCCTGTCCGATATCGCCGCGCAGTTGAACCAGTTTCTCTACACCCGCCAGGTGGGAAAATACGCCACAATGGTGCTGCTCAAGCTGTATAGCGATGGCCGCGTGGAGTACATGAACTGCGGGCATGTTCAGCCGCTGATCGTACGCGGCAAAAAAGTGGAGCGACTGACTGAAGGCAACCCGATCGTCGGCCTTCTCCCCGAAGTGAGTTACACTTCCGCCGAATGCACTCTGCAGCCGGGAGAGCGGCTGCTGCTGGTGACGGACGGCCTGGTGGAGGCGGAGAACGAAGCTGGCGAACCGTTTGGAGACGCGGGTCTGGACCGGATCGCGCATCTTGAAGATGTCGATGCCATCCTCGACCGCGTGGCGGCGTACCACGCGCCCAACCCGGCGGAGGACGACTGCACGCTGCTGGAGGTTGAGTACACGGGAAGCCGGGCATCGGCCCCGATCGAGGCGGAGATCACAGGCGGCCGCTCCCATCTTTCATCTCTTTCATCGCGGCCGCATCGCGCCTTCAGGGCTGCGGCAATTCATTCAATAGAAAAGTAAGGCGGAGGGGCATTGAACTTCAACTTGAGAAGAGGGAACGCGTATCTCGCGGCGGCACTGGCCACAATCGTCGCGACAGTGTTATCGGGGGCTGGAACACTGGCGGCGCGCGCACAGCAGTCGAGCCTGGAGCAGCCGGATAAGTACACGTGGCTGGAAGATATCTACGGCGCGCGGCAACTGTCCTGGGTAAAGGCGGAAGATGCGCGGACGGCGGCGGTGCTGGAGAAGGACAGCCACTTTGCGCCCTTGCAGGCCGACGCTTTGAAAGTGCTGGATTCGCCGGAGCGCCTGCCGGAACCGGATTTTCGCAACGGTGAGATTTACGACACGTGGCGCGATGCGCAGCATGTGCGGGGAATTGTGCGGCGCACAACGCTCAAAGATTTTCTGACGGCGGAACCGAAGTGGGAGACCGTGCTCGATTACGACGCGCTGTCGAAGGAGGACAAGCAGAGCTGGGTGGGCAAGGGACTGATTTGCCTGCATCCCGACGAGGAGCTTTGCATGGTGGCGCTGTCCGCGGGCGGTGAAGATGCAGTGACCCTGCGCGAGATGAACTTGAAAACGGCCAGATTTGTGGAAGGTGGTTTTGTGCTGCCGCGCGGCAAGCAGGACGTGGCCTGGAAGGACAAGGACACGCTGCTGATTTCGCGCGATTGGGGCCCGGGAACGATGAGCGAGGCCGGATATCCGATCACGATACGGGAGTGGAAGCGCGGCGAGCCGCTCAACAGCGCGCGGGAGGTGTTTCGCGGGGATATCAAAGACAACGGGTACGGCAATGAAGCGCACGTGTTCACGGATGGACAAGGCCACCGTGCGGTGATTGTGAAGCGTAGCCTGAGCACCTTTGCCAGCGAGAACTACCTGTTGTTGCCCGGCGGGGCAAAGAAGCTGGCACTGCCCCTGAAGGCCACGGTGAATGGGCTGCTGGACGGCCAGTTGCTGGTGACGCTGGAGGAGGATTGGACGCCCGAGGGAGGGACGAAACGCTTTGTGCAGGGATCCGTGGTGTCGCTGCCGCTGGATGCGGTGAAAGAGGATCCGATGCGGCTGAAGCCGGCCGTGGTGTTTGCGCCGACCGCACAGGAGTTTGAACAGTGGTTTGCGATTACAAAGAACCGCATGATCCTGGCCACACTCGATCACGTGCAACAGCGCAGGTATGTCTACGCAATGGGCAGCGATGGCGAATGGAGTCGGAAGCGGCTTCCGGTGCCGGAGAATCTGACCATCGATTCAATAGCAGCAAGCCGCACGGACGACCGCTTTTTTCTGGGTCTGGAGGGGTTCCTTACGCCGCCCTCTTTGTGGCTTGGCGATGCTGCCGATGGCTCGTTCGCTTCGAAGAAGTCGCAGAAGGCGCAGCTCGATGCGAGCGGCGACGTGGTGGAGCAGTTGGAAGCGACATCGAAGGATGGCACCAGGGTGCCCTACTTTGTGGTGCATCGCAAGGACCTGGTCTATGACGGATCGAACCCGACTCTGCTGACGGCCTATGGAGGCTTCCAGATCTCCAGCACGCCGTACTACTCCGGGGTGACCGGCAAGCTGTGGCTGGAGCACGGGGGCGTGGGTGTGCTGGCCAATATACGCGGCGGCGGCGAGTTTGGCCCGGCGTGGCACGAGGCCGGGCTCAAGACGCACCGCCAGCGGATTTACGACGACTTCTACGCGGTGGCCCAGGACCTGGTGACGCGCAAGATCACGTCTTCGCGGAAACTCGGGATCATCGGCGGATCGAATGGCGGCCTGCTGATGGGTGTGGAGTTCACACAGCATCCGGAGATGTGGAACGCGGTGGTGATCGAGGTGCCGCTGCTGGACATGCTGGGGTTTGAGCATCTCTCGGCCGGTGCGTCGTGGGTGGGCGAGTATGGCTCGGTCTCGGTGCCCGACGAGAGGGCATTTCTCGCGTCGATCTCGCCCTATAACCAGCTGAAGCCGGATGTGCACTATCCGGAGCCGCTGATCTTCACAACCACCAAGGACGATCGCGTGGGTCCGGTCCACGCGCGCAAGTTTGCGGCGCGCATGGAGGAGTTCCACGAGCCCTTTCTCTATGACGAGATCACGGAGGGCGGACATGGCGAGGGTGCCGATAACAAGCAGGAGGCCAGGACGGATGCCGAATATTTCACTTATCTGATGATGAGGCTGATGGATTGAGTGGATGCGGTTTCGCGGTTCTCTTCGCTTGGCGTTCTTCGTTCATCAAGAATGTCGCAGAGAATTCGGGTGGGATGCGGAGCGCAAATCCCCGGCCAGGGGACATTCATTGCAATTCGCCGTGCGTCCGCAATGCGCTTTTCCCACAGCCACAGTCAGCGCATGAAATTCGTTGAAAAGCTGGGCGCGGCTGCCGGGCGGATCGGCGGCGAAGGCCGCGCGCGTGAGGCTGACCAGCGCTTCGTATCCCTTGCGATTGTGGCCGGGCGGAAGATCCAAAAGGCGGTGCCGCTCGGCGATGCGCCGCAGGTATTCATCGGCTACGGGCACGGCCTTGCCGAATGCGTAGAGCAAGATTGCATCGGCCGTTTCCGGGCCCACTCCAGGCAATGCCAGCAGCCGTTCGCGCAGCCGCGCAGCCGGAGTTGCGCCCATCCGCTCGAGCGAACCGCCGAAGTCGCGGTCGACCATGGCGACAAATGCTTTGAGGGCCGGCGCTTTGCGGGTGATGAATCCTGAAGGCCGGATGAGCGTTTGCAACTCATTCACCGTCAGCGCGCGAATGCCGTCGATTGTGAGCGCTCCGGCGCTTTTCAGATTCGCGAGCGAACGCTCGACGACCTTCCACGAGGTGTTCTGCGTGAGATAGGCGCCGAGAATCACTTCGAATGCGGTCTTTGCCGGCCACCAGTGCTGCTCTCCATAAGCCCCGGCAAGCGAATCGTGCATCGCGCGCAGGCGTTCGGCGGGCGTGGGTCGCTGGATTTTCTTCGCAGGGCACATGTGCGGACATCTATAGGATAAGGTCTGGGCCGATCGAGATTGGGCGGAGTCGAAGATGAAGTGTCATACGGAATATCTGATCTTTGAGACAAAGAAACGCAGAGAAATGGTGCACATCACCGGCGACGTGGAGCGAATTGTGGAGCGCAGCGGCGTGAAGGATGGGCTGTGCTTTGTTTCGCCCATGCATATTACCGCGGCTGTTTATGTGAACGATCTGGAAAGCGGGCTGATCGAAGATATCGGCAAATGGTTGGAGGAACTGGCGCCGGAGCGGCCCGACTACAAGCATCACCGCACCGGCGAGGACAACGGCGATGCGCATCTGAAATCGCTGCTGCTGCACCATGAAACCACGCTGCCGGTAACCGGCGGCAAGCTCGACCTGGGCACCTGGCAGCGCGTCTTCTATGCCGAGTTCGACGGCCAGCGGAGGAAAAGGGTGATTGTGAAGGTGTTGGGGATCGAGTGAGGGACTGAGGGACTAAGGGGTAAGGGACTAAAGGTGGTCTCATAAATAGTCCGTGGTGCTGCTGGCGCCTTTTCCCTCAGCGGCTAAAGCCGCGAAAATTGGCCGTTCTTGCGGCACGGCTGAAGCCGTGCCCTTTCAAAACAGGTTTATGAGACCACTTCTAGGGACTCGTATGACGTCCCAACAATTCATTGCAAATCTCTCGGGCCGATTCGACCGGTCGAGCGTTTCAAATGCAGGTCCCCTTCGGCTACGCTCAGGGCGGGCTTTCGACTCGTCGCCGCGGCGACTCGCTCAGGATGACACCATTTATGAAGCGAACTTTTGGGGCAATAGACTCGGAAACAGAGGACAGAGGCGGTCCGCGGAAGAAGGTGCGATTATTCGTCACCAATTTTGTGCCAGCCGGCGTGCGATGAGGGCTGGCCGGCGGAGGGGGTGGAGAGATCGATGCGCGCGCGGGGCAGAATCACCAGATCGACACGGCGGTTTTTAGCGCGGCCTTCGGCGGTGGCGTTGCTGGCCACCGGATGAAACTCGGCGTACCCCGCCGCCGAAAGCCGGTCCGGCGAGATGGCGTTCAATTCGAGCAGGAGCCGGGCAATGTGCGTGGCGCGCGCCGACGAGAGCTCCCAGTTGGAGTCGAATTCGGCGCTGTGCATGGGAATGTTGTCGGTGTGGCCTTCGACCCGCAGATCGTAGGCGGTGCGGCCGATCGCGGCGGCAATCTGGCGCAGCGCGGGCATTGTCTCGGGCCGCGGCACAGCCGAGCCGGAGTCGAAGAATCCCGCCTCTCGCAGGCTGATCACCAGCCCGTCGCGGCCCATCTCGATGGAAACCGTGTGCTGCGCGATCTGGTTGGAAAGCCGCTGCTGCAGGTCGCGTTGAATCTTTTCGAGATCGTCTTTGACGCGTGCCGGCGACATCACTTCCTCGCCCATCACAATGTTCATCGGCACCACGAGCTGGTCGACACCCGCGGGGCTGGCGGCCTTGCCGGGCTTGGGCGTGACCTGGCCGAAGATGCCCAGCGACCGGAACGCCGTATCGATGGCCGCGGTCACTTCGGTCTGCTTCTTCTGGTCGGCTTTGGCGAAGGCGTAGAGCACGACAAAGAAGGCGAACAGCAGGGTGATGAAATCGGCATAGGAGACCAGCCAGCGCTCGTGGTTTACGTGGCCCTTGTGCTGCCGCGAACTCATGCCGCACGCTCCCGCTCATCGCGTTTTGTGTCGCCGATGAACCCGGAGAGTTTCAGCTCCAGCATGCGCGGATTCATTCCTTCCAGAATGGAGATCACGCCTTCCAAGATCATTTCGCGGCGCTGCTGGTCGGCGTGCAGCAGGATGCGCATCTTGCCCGCGAAGGGAAGAAAGAAGAGATTGGCCGCGCCTACTCCGTAGATGGTGGCCACAAACGCCACGGCGATTCCGCGGCCCACCTCGTTGATATTGTCGAGATGCTGCATGACCTGGATCAGGCCCAGCACCGCGCCCAGAATGCCGATGGTGGGCGAAAAGCCGCCGGCCGATTCGAACACCGCCGGCAGCCGGTCTTCGCCATCCGCGGTCGAGTCCAGGCTCACGCGCATGATCTTGCGCAACTCGGAAGGTTCGGTGCCGTCGACGGCCAGCATCACCGATTGCTTGAGAAAAGGGTCCCTGATGTTCTGCAGATCCGCATCCAGCGAGACCACGCCCTGGCGGCGCGCCTTGTTGGCATAGTTGACCAACTGGCCGATCAACTGGTCGTTCTGTTTGCGCGGAGCGGCAAATACATGAGCCAGTTTGCGGAAGGCATCGATCACGGTAGGCATGGGAAACTGCAGCAGAACGGCGCCGAAGGTTCCGCCAAAGACGATGATGGCCGCCGTGGGCTGCAGAATCTGGCCCAGGTTGCCGCCCTCCATGAGCAATCCTGCTACGATGCCGGCGATCGCCAGAAACACTCCGCCAATGCTCGACTTATCCATTAGATGAACCTCATAATCTTCATGTGTTTTCGCGGGGTTCTAGAATTTACGTGAAATATCGCTCACAACCGGATTGGAATCGGGCTCTACCTCGCCTGCGATGTCGAGGCTGGAGATCGACACGATGCGCTGCAAATCGCCCAACCGGGGCAGCCGCCGGGCTACGCCGGCCAATAACCTGGCGCGATAGGCCAGCACCCGCTCCATCACTTCGGCGCAGTTCTCGCGCACAATCAGCTTTTCTCCATTGATCAGCGTCAGCATCGTGTCGGGGCTGGATTCGGCGGTCTTGATCAAATCGCTGTTCACTACCATCGGGTTTCCATTGAGCCGGGTAAGTTCAATCATGGCCGCGAAACTCCTTCGATAAAGTTATCGGCGGGCAGTTATTCGAGTCAAAAATTGTTTGTAATTTGCACATGAATGTCCTCTGGAGGACAGAAAGTCGAGTTAGATAAAGTTCACATCCGGTACGCCGAAGAACGGGCCAGATGCAGCGGTAACAGCCCCTTGAGCAGCAACCCAGGGTTTAAAAGAATGGGAGCAAGCCATTGGGACGGGCCGCAATTCCAGGCATCAACAAGGAGTAACCCATGTCCCTGGGTGTATTAAATAATCTGAATGCCGTTTACGCAGAGAATAGTCTCAACAACACCAACAACTGCCTGCAGACAGTTCTGCAGCAGCTTTCATCCGGTTCGCAAATCAACTCCGGCGCAGACGATCCCGCCGGCCTTTCGCTGGTCAACGGCCTGCAAGCCAACTCGCAGGCGCTTACCCAGTCGGCAACCAATGCGTCCGAAGGCGTAGGCCTTCTGCAAGTGGCCGATGGCGCACTCTCGCAAGTGACGAACCTGCTCAACCGTGCCGTTACGCTGGCCACCGAGTCATCGAACGGCACCCTCAACAGCTCGCAGGATGCGGCGGCCAACCAGGAGTACCAGTCGATTCTCTCGGAGATCAACGACATCGGATCGACCACCACCTACAACCAGAACCAGGTCTTCAACGGCAACACCGCCGGGGTGGGCATCTACACCGGCGACTCCTCCGCGCAGGGCGCGTCGCTCAACGATCTTTTCTTCGCCAAGCTGAGCTCGAGCGACGTGGGCGACGCCGGCGGCACGGTGCAGCAGAGCAGCGCCGGCCAGTTCTTCGACCTGTCGAAGGATACGGCCGGCGCGCTGACCACCGCGGCCACCGAAGCCGATCCACTGACCGGCGCCTTCAAGTTCACCATCACCAACCCCGACGCCACCACCAGCACCATCACCACCACAGCAACCACGGTGAGCGGACTGGTAGCAGAGATCAATAAAGACGGTATCGCGGGCGTCACAGCCAGCTTTACCACCGCGGCAGCCGTTGGCGACAGCGGCGTGAATGCCGGCGACACCGGCATCCTGCTGACCAACACCAACTCCAACGTCGCCATTGCCACCACGGTGAAGGACACAACCACCGGCATTACCGGGGCCACCTTCGCCAGCACCGCGGCCACAAACACCATTCAATATGTGGCCAATGCCACTGGCGATACCACCGCCAACCTGTCGCTGACCGACCTGTCCACCCAAGGCGACGCAGAGACCGCGCTGACCCAGCTCAACGGGGCCATCTCGGACGTTGCGGCGCAGGACGGCTACATCGGCGCGCAGATCAACACGCTGAACTCGGCCAGCTCCGTGATCAGCACGCAGCAGGAGAACATCGTTTCGGCGCAGAACGCGGTCCAGGCTACGGACTACGCCGCGGCGACGTCGAACCTGTCCAAGTACGAAATCCTGAGCCAGACGGGTATTTCCGCGCTGGCCCAGGCCAATAGCCTGCAGCAGGAAGTGACCAAGCTGCTCCAGTAATTGAGTGAAGTTCAACAGGGCAAATTCAATCGGGATGAAGTTAACCGGCTCCATGCCGATAACCAAAGAGGCGTCCATCAGGGCGCCCTCCTTTGCATGAGTTGGGGAAGCTTTGGACAAGCGATTTCAATTCCCTCAGGGGCTAAAGCCCGCGATCATTCGGCGGCATTTTCGGCAGTCAGGGCTGAAGCCCTGACCTACCAGTCGTGCGCTTTCAAGACATCAAGTTATTCAGTGGATCATGGTCAAGGTTCCGATAGCGGTCGTGAGAATTCACTAATCCGGCCTTAAGACCGGTGGTTCGTTGGCTGCTTGAACGAGAAGGGAAACACGATGGGAACTGTAGGACTGAGCTTCGGGTCGCCGACGGCGGGTACGGGATTCAATGTGAGCCAGACTGTGGCCGCGATCATCTCCAATCTGCAAAATGTAGAAACGCCGTGGCAGAACCAGTTGACGGCGCTGGAGAGCCAGGACACGGTGCCGTCGAGCCTGGGAACGCTGTTCTCCAATCTCTCCACCGACATCAATTCGCTCACCGATTTTCAGGGAGTGCTGGCGGAGAAGACGGGTTCGAGCTCCGACGAAAATGTGCTGGAGCTTACGTCGGCGACGCCTTCGGCGGCGGCGGGAACGCACACGGTGGTGGTGAATAGCCTGGCGCAAACATCGAGCGGCTATCTGGCTCCGATCACCAACGCCTCCGATACGCTCTCCGGCGCCATTACGCTGCAGGTGGGCGCCTCGGGCACGCCGCAGACCATCACTCTCAACTCTTCAGACAACACGCTCTCCGGCCTGGCCGCGGCCATCAACTCCTCGGGCGTGGGCGTGACCGCCAGCGTGCTCACCGATTCCACCGGCTCGCGGCTGAGCCTGGTTTCGGGAACATCGGGGGGCGACGGAGACATTCAGATCTCGGCTAATTCGATCGTCGACGCCAGCAATTCCAATGCCGCCCTGGCGTATACGTCGAGCGTGACCGGCGAGGATGCCAGTTTGACGGTGGACGGCGTGGGCCTGACCAGCGCTTCGAACACCGTAACCAATCTCATTCCCGGCGTGACCTTTCAGTTGCTGGCGCCCAGCGCCACCGAGTCGGACGGCAGCCTGGAACAGGTGCAGGTGGTCATCGCCAACGACAATACCGATGTCGAGAGCACGGTCAACCAGTTCGTCAGCGACTACAATGCTCTGACCAGCGCCATCAATGCACAGGAAGGGAATACGAGCTCGGGCACTCCGGAGCCGCTGTTCGGATCTCCAACGCTGTCCCTGCTGCAGCAGCAGCTTGCCAGCAGCCTGATTACGCAGAACCCCAATGGCTCTCTCGCTGCCATCCAGAACGCGGGCGACACGCTCGCCGGATCGCTTTCGATCCAGGTGGGCAGCGGCACGGCGGAGAACATCGTGATCGGCGCGGCGCCGGCTACGCCCGCCGCCAATACCATTTACACCGGCAGCGGAGTGGATACTCTTGCCGGCGTTGCATCGGCCATCAACTCGGCCAACATCGGCGTGACGGCCAACGTGGTGTCCAACAGCGGCGGCACGCAACTGGAACTGGTGTCCGGCACGGCGGGCACGGCCGGAGCTCTGATTGTCTCCTCGTCCATCACCGATACCACCACAAACACCGCGCTCAACTACACCGACGGCGGGTCCGACATCTCCACCCTGACCGAGCTGGGCATCAGCGTGAACGACGACGGCACGCTGACCCTGGATGCGACCTCTCTCGATTCGGTGCTGAACTCGGATTACAGCGGCGTGGTGGGCTTCTTCCAGAACGCCAACAGCTGGGGCATAACTTTTGCCAATGCGCTGAATAATGCGGGCACCAGCTCGACGACCGGCATTCTGTCACTGGCCGAGAGCTCCAACAGCAGCACCGAGTCTTCGCTCAACGCGAATATCTCCCGTGAAAACTTAATCATCTCGGCCCAGCAGTCCAGCCTGACACAGGAACTGAACAACGCCAACGAGATTTTGCAGGCCCTCCCCCAGCAACTCAACGACGCCAACGAGCTTTATTCGGCGATCACCGGCTACAACGAAAATTCGACTGCATAAGGAGCATCTCGCGCAATGGCAAATTATCGCGACCACGCGCTGGAAGGCGCCTCGGCGGTGGAACTCGTGGTGGCGCTCTACGACAGGATCCTGCGCTTTCTCTACGCCGCCGGCGATGCCGTCGACCGCGGCGACGCCATGGCGCGCAGGGTCGCGGTCAAGCGCGCCCTGGACATCATCATTCATCTGCAGGCGCGGCTGCGCATGGATGTGGGCGGGCGGCCGGCGCAGGCGCTCAGCGAGTTTTACGCTTCGATCTTCGCGCAGATCCTGCAGGCCTCGCAGTCGGCTTCGCGGCCAAAATTCGAGCACGCCATCGACTGCGTCCGCAATGTGCGCGACGCGTGGCGCCAGGTGGCCAAGGATCCCGATGCGGTTCCCTTGGCGCCGCAGACGGCTGCAATTGAATCGTCTCCACGCGCGGCCTCAAGCGGCGAGGGCGAATATGCAGGTGAGCTTGCGGGGTCCGGCTGGATGGCTTGAGCGGGAATCGCGCATCTCGTCGCGTGCGCAGCAGTCCGATTTTGGAGATCGCGGAGAACTCGGCATTTCGCGCAGAATCGGTGAAAGGTGTCCCTCCGGGGCTAAACAGGCTGCGGAAAAAGTTCGAGTTCCGGGGAAAATCAAAAAAGGCTTTCCTCAGGGGCTAAAGCCCCGCTCAATCTGAATGCGATAACGTACGGGCTGAAGCCCGTACCCTTCACCGAAATGAGTTTTTCCGCAGCCTGTTTAACCCGCAACAGTCAGCTCTTCTTCCAGTTGCTGCTTGTGGTAGAGTCCCGCATAATAGCCATCGAGCTCCAGCAGCTCTTCGTGCCTGCCGCACTCCACGATCCTGCCGCGATCGAGCACGGCGATCTGGTCGGCGTGGCGCACCGTCGAAACGCGGTGCGAGATCAGGATGGTGGTCGCGCCGGCCGTGTAGCCGCGCAGCCCGCCCAGGATGCGCTCTTCGGTCTCAGTGTCCACGCTGGCCAGCGCGTCGTCGAGGATGAGAATCGGCGGCCTTCGCAGGAGAGCCCGCGCGATTGCCGAGCGCTGCTTCTGCCCGCCGGAGAGGGTTACGCCGCGCTCGCCCACCATGGTCTCGTACGCTTGCGGAAATTCCTCGATCTCCTGGCGGATATGCGCTGCTTCCGCGGCTTCCATCATCTCCTCGCTGCCGGCATTCGGCGCCCCGAAGGCCAGGTTTTCGCGCAGCGTCTCGCTGAACAGGAAGGTCTCCTGCGGCACCATGCCGATGTTGTGCCGCAGCACGGCGAGCGGATAATCGCGCACCGGGCGGCCGTCGATCAGCAATGAGCCTTCGGCCGCTTCGTAGAGCCGGGGAATCAGGTTTACGAGCGTGGATTTGCCCGAGCCGGTCGGCCCAACGATCGCCAGGCTCGAGCCGGCGGGGATGTTCAGCGAGATGCCGCGCAGCACCGGGGTTTCGCCGTAGCTGAAGTTCAGGTCGCGGAATTCGATGTCGCCGCGCAGCACCGCGTTGGCGGAAATCGCGGGATCGGCGGCGCGGTCGTCGATGGAGGGCTCGGATTGCAGCAGCTCGTCGATTCTCTTCACCGACGCGGTGCCGCGCTGGAAGAGATTGACCACCCATCCCACGGCGATGATAGGCCAGATGAGCATGACCATGTAGACATTGAAGGCCACAAAGTCGCCCACGCTGATGCGATGCGCGATGACAAGATGCCCGCCCACCAGCAGCGTGATGATCATGGAGACGCCGAGGACGAATTCGAGCGTGGGCCAAAGCATTCCCATGAGCTGAACGAGGCGCAAGGAGCGCGCGATGTATTCGCGGTTGAGCCGCTCGAAGAGGCCGATCTGCGACTCCTCGCGGGCGAATGCGCGCACCAGGCGCGCGCCGGAGTAGTTTTCCTGCGCCTGCGCGGAGATCTCCGAGAAGCTGGCCTGGATGCGCTCGAAGCGATCGTGAATCTTGCGGCCGAAGTACTGCACCAGGATGCTGGCGATGGGCATGGGCGCCCAGGCTACCAGGGTCAAATAGAGGCTGATGTGGACCAGGAAAAAGAGCGCGCCCACGGTGAAGAAGATGGTGTTGGCGCTGTACATCAGCGCGGGACCGAGCAGCATGCGCACGGCATTGAGATCGTTGGTCAGCCGGGCCATGATGTCGCCGGTGCGGTAGCGCTGGTAGAAACCCGAGTCCTGCTGCTCGAGTTTGCGAAACAGGTCGTTGCGCAGGTCGAGTTCGATGTCGCGCGAGATGCCGATCAGAATCCAGCGCTGCGCAAAGAGAAAGACGCCCTTGACGAGCACGATGAGCACCAGCAGCCCGGACAAAAGCAGAATCCGGCCGCGCGTGATGCCGTGCCCGCTCATCTCGTCGATGGCGCGCTGGATCACCTTGGGAAAAAGCACCCAGATGCCGTTGGTGGCGACGACGGAGAGGCTGCCCCACAGGTATCCCCAGCGGTAGCGGCGCATGTATTTGAAGAGCGGCTCCAGGTCGCGAAGCATGGATCTATTGTAGCCGTGGAGTCTTGTCCGGCCGGCGACGGAGACCGGCTGAGGGTTGTGCTTTCCCGCCCTTCGCATCCTCCGCGGCGGACGGCGCGAAGGATGGGGCACCCAGGCGAGGGCGCTTTGGTGCCGAGAACTGCCGGCGGAGGTGGAGTTTCGGGCGTGGCCCTCGCTCAAAACAATGCGCGGCCGTGGAAAAAACCTTATGAAAATCTACTTTTCGATCCCAATATGCACTTGAAAGAGCCCTCAGCCCGGTGTTGGCCGTTTACCTCGGAGCTTGCATCCTTCGAAGTACTTTGAGTCCGCGCGCGATTCGGTGTCTCCTCTTGACAATCTGGAGGAAACAGTGTCTCATCTGGACTATCAAGAGGAGATGAGACACCTTGCCCGAGTCGTTCAAACGCGGCATCCGATCGAGCGGCCCTAAATCCGGCGCGGCGAAGCCCGGAGAACTGGTGCAGGGAACGCTGGAGATGCTCATTCTGAAGACCCTGGCCCTGGAACCCATGCACGGTTACGGCGTCGCCCTGCGCATCGAGCAGGTTTCCTCCGGCATTTTCCGCATCAATCCAGGCTCCCTGCTTCCTGCTTTGAGCCGCATGGAGCGCGCCGGCCATGTCAAATCGGAGTGGCGGGCGACGGAGAACAATCGCCGCGCCAAGTACTACATGCTGACCGCAAGGGGACGCAAAGCCTTGACCGCGGAGACCGAACAGTGGGACCGCCAGGCGGCCGCCATCCGCCGCATCCTGGAAGCCTGAAGCGGTTGTTGCCGGGAGGACTGGAATGAATTTGCTCATGAATTTCTACCGCGGCCTGCAATCGCTCTTTCAAAAGCGCCGTGTCGACCAGGAGCTCGACGAGGAACTGGCGGCGTTTGCGGAGGCCTCGGCGGCCGACAAGCGGCGCGCCGGCATGTCACCGCAAGACGCCGTCCGCGCTGCGCGCATCGAGATGGGCAGCGCCGCGTCCGTGAAGCACCAGGTGTGGTCGTCGCGCTGGGAGTCTATCGCCGACAATCTTTTCCAGGACCTGCGCTTCGCCCTGCGGCAACTGGCGCGAAAGCCCGGCTTTACGGCTATCGCCATCGCCTCGCTCACGCTGGGCATCGGCGCCAACACTGCGATTTTCACGCTGCTCAATGCAATTCTGCTGCGCCCGCTGCCGGTTGAGAGTCCCAGAGAGCTGCTTCTATTCGGCGACGGCAACGCCATGGGCAGCACCAGCTCGGTTCCTGACGGGAGCTGGAGGCTGTTCTCCTACGCTTTCTTTCACGACTTTCGCCGGAAAGATGCCTCGTTTTCAGGGATCGCCGCGGTAGACAGCACGCAGTTTGAAACCAAGGCTTCGATTGCCGGCGCAGCCTACCAGACGACCCACGTCAATCTTGTCTCCGGCAGCTATTTCTCCGTTCTCGGCGTGCCGGCATTCCTGGGCCGGCCGATTGGCGAATCCGACGACAGCGCCGAGGGCGCAGGTCCGGTCGCGGTAGCCAGCTACTCATGGTTCCAGCGCCAATTCGGTGGCGATCCATCGGCGCTGGGCAAAACGATTCGCATCCAGGCACACGATTACACGCTGGTTGGCGTTGCCCGGCCGGGCTTCTACGGATTCACGGTCGGCCAATCGACCGACCTGTGGATTCCACTCTCGATGGAGAAGGCGTTCTCGCGTCCCGGGTATAACGGCCTCGGTAACAATCTCTTTCAGTCGCTCTATCTCTTCGGACGGCTCAAACCCGGCGTGACCGCAGCCCAGGCCGGCGCCGAAACCAACCTGCTGTTCAAGCAGATTGTGCGCAGCTATCTCGGGTCCGAGCCCTCGCAAAAGCACCTCGACGACCTTGCACACGCCAGTGTCGAGCTCACTCCAGGGGGCCGCGGAGTCTCTTATCTGCGTAGCGCGTTTTCGGTGCCGCTCAAGATCCTCATGGCCATTGTCGCGATGGTGCTTCTGATCGCGTGCGCGAATATCGCGAACATGCTTCTGGCGCGCGGTGTGGCGCGGACGCGCGAGATTGCCGTGCGCATGGCGCTCGGCGCATCGCGCCGGCGGATCGTGTTTCAACTGCTCACGGAGTCTGTATTGCTCGCGTTTCTCGGAGCCGCGGCGGGTGTTGCGCTGGCATGGAAGGCGAGCGTTGTGCTGCTGAACATGGCCACGCCAGGCCCCAATCCGGTGCCATTGAATCTTACCCCCGATCTGGCCGTGCTCGGCTTCACTCTAGGGATTACGGTGGTGACGGCGCTTCTTTTCGGCACGCTGCCGGCATTCCGGGCAACGGGCCTTGAGTTCACGCCCGCGCTCAAAGATGGGCGCGGCAGCTCCTCGACGACGGCGCGCGGCGCCCTGGCCCGATCGCTCATCGTCGGGCAAGTTGCGCTTTCCGTCATACTGCTGGTTGTGGCCGGGCTCTTCGTGCGCAGCCTCATTCACTTGTCCGACGTTGACACCGGCTTCGACAAGCACAACGTCCTCGTCTTCTCTCTCGACTCGAGCACTGCCAATCTACCGCGTGGAACGCGGGACGAGATCCGCTCCGTCCGCCTTCAGGAGCAGATTGAAGACCGCGTGCAGACCATCCCTGGCGTTCAGTCGGATAGTTTTGCCTTCTTCACCTTTAATGAAGGCGGATGGACCGACGAAGTCCTCTTCCAGGGCATCCCGCGGACAACCGGGAATGGCGAACAAGTCTTCTTCAACATTACCGGCAACGGATTCTTCTCCACCATGGGCATTCCGCTGATCCTAGGCCGCACATTCAACGCTCAGGACATGCAGAATTCACCAAAGGTGGCGGTGATTAACGAAACCATGGCGCGCCGCTTCTTTCCGAACGGTTCGGCTATCGGGCACCGCTTTGGTATTGGAGAAAATCCCGACCATCCCGGCGAATTCGAAGTAATCGGCGTGGTCAAGGACGCCAAGTTTGCCGCGCTCGGCGAAGGCACTTTGATGGGCGCGTATCTCCCCTGCACCCAGAGCCCCGGCTTCTTCGGCAACTTTGCGGTGCGCTACGCCCCCGGGGCGAACCGGCGGGAGATCGTCTCGCGAACGCGCCGCGCGATTGCCGAGGTCAACTCCAACATTCTGGTCAACAGCGTTGGCAGTCTGGAGGAGCAGGTAGACGACAGTATCGCCGGGCAATCCCTGATTGCCCGGCTTTCCAGTTTCTTCGGACTCCTGGCCGTCTTCCTTGCCTGCATTGGAATCTACGGCTTGCTTTCTTACTCGGTGGCGCGGCGCACGAGCGAGTTGGGAATCCGCGTCGCCCTCGGTGCGCGAGCGCCCGCGTTGCTCTGGATGATTCTGCGTGAATCCATTCTTTTGCTGCTTCTCGGACTAGCCCTCGGCGTCCCGGTCGCCCTGAGTGCGACGCGCATCCTCAAGAGCCTGCTCTTCGAGCTGAGCCCGCTTGACCCGGTGGCCGTCTCCACCGCGATCGCGGCGGTTGCAGTCATGACGATTGCGGCCGCGTGGCTGCCGGCACGCCGGGCGACCAGGATCGACCCATCGCAAGCCCTCCGCACGGAATGACTCGCGGCCGGGTACGTCCAGGTGTCGAGTTAGTCCCGATGAACGTTAGGTCCCTATCGGGACTGCCCCGTCGCAACAAGTGTGGCTTGTCGCAGGATCTTTTGCGGGGCAGTTTCGATAGGGTCGTTTGAAGTAAGTCGCTGGCGGGACTGACGCGGTGATCTACC
>JBAUBR010000209.1:0-2343 GCA_049676965.1 Occallatibacter sp. | reverse complement strand
GCCCCTCAACTCCCGAGAACTGCTTGACAACCTTTGAGTTCATTCTGAAGAATTTCGTGAGCAAGTACGCCTGGGCCGCTTTTCCTTTGATCCAATCCTTCCAGCGCTGAAATCTATTGCGGCGCACCTCCCGGCCTCCCTCAGCTTCGATCAGTTGCCACATTTCCAAGGCGTAGGCATATTGATATCCGGTGGCGACTGTCTGAAAGAAGTGGTAGGTCTCGTGATTAATTGTCGAGTAAAGTTCGATGTCGTCGGGAGTGGGGGTGTTCGCGGCATAGTTCACGCCGGACTGCTCGAAAGTTTTCAGATCCACATTCAGGATCATCAAACCGGACACGGCTTCGAACTGCGCGAGGGTGTCAAAAGGCAATCGGGGCACGTATTGGGAAAGGTCGGCCATAGCGAAAAAGCAGGCTCTCGATTTTTTCTCGCGGTTTATATTCTTAGGGCCTTCCAGTGCTCGCTTGCATCTCTTGAGGCCAGCGTGACGATCTGGCCGTCGTTCAATTCAATCTCGGCGAGGCTTTCGAGCGTGGAAGCAACGTCATCCTGCGTGAGATCGATTCCCGCTTTTTTTAGACAATCAGCGAGCGCGGCAAGGGTCATGGGGCCCTGGGCCTTCAGGAATCCGTATACGGAGACCTGCCGCGAGGAGAGGCGCGCACCCTTTCTCCAGACGCGCCAGCAGACGCTGGCGAGCGAGGTTAACGCGGTCGCGATTGCCGGCCAGGCAATGCCGGCCGTGGTCAGCGTCAGGACGACGGCGGACGCCACTGCATTGACGGCCTCGAAGATCGGGACGTCGTCGTCGCGGATGACCCACGATCCCACTTTCAGGTGGAAAGCTTGAGATTTATCGTCCTGGCTTTCATTGCGGAGGTCGTCTTCGGCTGAGGAGATACCGGCAAGCAATGCGGAACGGATGTTCGCCCGCGAATCCTGTTGATCAAGTTGCTGCCGATCGAGCGGTTGTTGATTAAGGTGTGACTCGACGGCCCCCAGGAAGTCGTCCTTCGTTTTGTATGTTGCCAGCATATCCCGCCCTTCGATACCGGGTGTGAACGTGTGCCTCAAGTTACCACGGGCTGGCGCAGTTTGTCTGGATTGGTTGCGGGTCGGTTTGAGAATCCCGAAGCAGGAGCAGGAATTCGGGAAAGCATGTGCGGTGCCCGTGCGCCCGCACGCTGCATTCGCAGCGGGATAGCGGCATGCCCCGCAATACTACGTATTCCAGTGCATAATGGACCCACGCCCCCGACCTGCCCGGCCAGTACTCTGTGGCGGTATTGAGGTCTCCATGATCCTGCGCACGCTTGTTGTCGCCGTCCGCGTTCTTGTCCGGAATCCGCTCTTCACCGCCGTCGCCGTGCTCACCATCGCCCTCGGCGTGGGAACCAGCACCGCGATCTTCAGCGTTGCCGATGCGGTCCTGCTCCGGCCGCTTCCCTATCGCGACCCCAGCAAGCTCGTCATCGCGGGAATGGAACTTCGCCGCCGCAGCGTGAAGAACTTGCAGTTCTCGAACGCCGACTTCATCGATCTTCGCGAGGGCACAAAGTCCGTGTTCTCTGACATGGCGGGCGTGTTTACCGGCCGCCTCATCGCTCCCCGCGCCGACGGCACGCCGGAACAGCTCCGCTGGGCCATCGTGACCACCAATTTCTTCGGCCTTACCGGCGCGCGTATCCTGTATGGCCGCGACTTCAATACCGACGATGGCGTCCCCTCGCCGCAGCCCCCGCCCGACGCCGCCCCGGGTACAGGTCCGCCGCGGCTGCCGCAGGTTGCCATACTCAGCTACGAGTACTTCGTGCGCCGGTTTGGCGGCGACCAGGCCGTCATCGGTCGGACCATGCAGTTCTCCGGCCGCCCCGGACCGGTGATTGCCGGCGTGCTGGCTCCCGGGTTCCGTCTTTACTTCCCTCCCGACGCCGACGAAGAGGCCGCACCTGAAATCTGGATGGCCAACCGCCTTGGTTACGACGCGGCGGATCGCAACGGTTTCTCCATCCGTCCGGTAGCCCGCCTGCGCGACGGCGTTCCACTCAAGCGAGCGCAGGAGGCCGCTGACATTGTGGCTGCCGACGGGCGCAAGCACTTTCCCATCGACCAGACGGCCGGCTATTACATCGATCTCGAGCCATTGCAGGCACATCTCGTCGCCTCGGTTAAGCCCGCCATCCTCACCCTCATGGGGTCGGTGGTCTTTCTCCTGCTGATTGCCTGCGCCAATGTTGCCAACCTGATGCTGGTGCGCGCCTCGCTGCGCGAGCCGGAGTTCGCCGTTCGCGCGTCGCTGGGAGCAAGCCGCTGGAGGTTGATCCAGCCGCTGCTCACGGA
>JBAUBR010000208.1:0-10105 GCA_049676965.1 Occallatibacter sp. | reverse complement strand
CATCGAGCCCGGCGGCGCCGGCGAGGCGATAGCGGCCCGAACCGCGCAGAAGCAGCAGCGCCGCCTGCGAGAAACGGCTGTGGGAGGCAACGGTCTGGCAGATTTCGGCTCCCTGGCGGTCGAAATCCTCAATGCGCCTGCGGGAAAGGATGAGGTTGGCGTAGGCCTCCAGCTCCTTGCGGGCGCGGCGTTCGCGCAGCTCCGCGATTTTGTTGGCGGAGAGCTGGTCTTCGAGTGCCAGCAGGATCATGCCCACGGCCGCGACCACCTTGCCCATCACGATGCAGCGGGTCAAGTTAACATCGATAACCGGATTTTGGGAGATAGCTGGAAAAATGAAGAGGAGCGTTGCCGACCAGGCCTCGAAACCCAGCACGCTGAGAAAGACGCCGGGGGTGATGCGGCGAAAGACGAAGAGGATCAGCGCGGCGGTCATCAAGTCGTTGCCGCACTCGGCAAATCCCAGCGGCCAGAATGCTCCCAGCTTGAAATAGGCCCACAGAGCCAGAGTTCCAACCACGATGCAGCCCGAGACGCCCAGCCACGGCGGCATGCTCCCTCTGGCGGCTCCCCAACAGCAGGCGATAATGAGCGAGATCAGCGCCAGGCCGGGAAGAATGAAATACTCCGGCCCCGCAGGCACTTTGCCGCGCCAGAACCCGTGAAGAACGAACGAATAAATCACCATGGGAATGGTGTAGGGGACGACGTACAGAATCTTCAGGCGGCCGAAGCGAAAGGCCAGTGGCGACAGCGATGCGAGAAAGAGCGCGGAGCCGATCTGGATCGAGGTTTGGCCGGCGGCGGCCATCCAGGGGTGGTTGCCGTCGGCGAAGTCCCAGGAGCCGAGGCGGTAGAGCAGCAGCATTCTGAAGACGGCGCAAAGAAAGCCAAGAAACCACAGCAGGGTGCGGATGTCGCGGAAGCGCAGATAGAGGTAGCCGAAGGCCGGCAGGAGCAGCGCGGTGAGAACGAGGGCAGGAACCTGGTAATAGTCAGGCATGGATAGCGGGAGGCTCCTCGGTCCACCCTGGCGATGCAAGTTTGGCAGGCGGACACAGTCGCCGATCGAATGTTTTCCGGATCACGGGCAAGTACGCTGCGTACCCCCAGTTTACGCAAGCGGATCATGGGGCACACACCGTTTGCAAAGAATCGGCGGATGGCGGCGAACTTCCGCGGTACAAAAATACCATGGGCCGCACCCTCGACATCATTCACCCGGCGAACGGTCCATGCGTCTAACCTTGTGGGCCGGGCATAAAATTTGTGACCGAAAGTGGACGCCGGGCGGAAGTGGAGTAACACTAGAGGTGACGCGCCCGGAGCACAAGCACGGGTTGCGGCATCTTTCCTGAGGGTCAAACCGTGGCGAAGCCAATCAACGTGGTGAATCGATTCTTGCCGGCGATGCTGCTGGCGGCAACCTTTGCCGTGGCGGCAGCGCATGCCGCCGCGCAGAGCAAAGACAGCTTTACGCCGATGGCTTTGGACGCCGGCTTCGGCCCCATGGACATTACCGCGCCGCCGATTGCGCCCGAGGACATCATCAAGAAATTCGCGGCCAAGGAGAGCGAGTTTCAGCAGGCGCTGGATCACTATACCTATCGCCGCGTGGTGCGCGTGCAGACGCTGGACGACGACAACAAGGTGGACGGGGAGTACTACCAGGTGGACGACGTGATCTTCGACTCGCAGGGCAAGCGCACGGAGAAGGTGGTCTTTGCGCCGGAGAGCACGCTGCAGCGGGTGATGATGTCCCCCACGGATTTCCACGACATTCTGTATGGGTTTCCCTTTGTGCTGACCACCGAAGAAGTGGGCCAATACAACCTGAAGTACGACGGCAAGCAGAAAGTGGATGAAGTCTATTGCTACGTCTTCGACGTGAGCCCCAAGACGATCGAAAAGAACCACCGCTACCTGCTGGGCAAAGTGTGGGTAGATGCGACCGACCTGCAGATCGTGGTCACCGACGGCAAGATGGTTCCCGACGATACGCGCAAGGGCAGCGAGGACCTCCATCCTCCCTTCATGACCTGGCGGCAGCAGGTAGATGGACACTACTGGTTTCCGGTGTACACCAAGGCCGAAGGAATCCTCCACTTTTCCGGCGGCAATGGCTACATGGGCGAGGACGTGCACATTCGCAACCTTGTAAAGTACACCGACTACAAGCAGTTCGGTTCGTCCATGAAGATTATTTACGACGGGAAGGACGTGACGCCGCCTCCAGCGCCGGGCGCAAAGCCGCCACAGAAGTGAGCTTGCAGTTCACAGTTCGTAGTTCCCGGTCTCTGACCGTTTGATCTTGCACCAACTCCGTGCCCCATCCTTTCGCCTTTTTTCTGGCGAAAGGGTGGGAGTCCACAGACCCCAAAAGCACAAAATCATGCGGTCGCTGACCTGGTTCAAGAGCTCCCAGGTTGCATAAATGGGGGTTTTGAAAGGGCGCGGCTTCAGCCGTGCCGGAAGGGTTGTACAACAGAGGGCTTCAGCCCCTGAGGGATGAGTTCACTCGGCCCGGCAATATTTATGCAACGGATTCTTGTCCGTGGTCCGCGGCCGCTCTTCAATAAAACAGATATTTGCGCCAGCGGTCGTCGCCGCGGCCCAGCATGCGCATGATCTGGCGGCTGGTGTGCAGCGAGAAGGGTCGCGGTTCGCGCAGCAGCATCATGTCGTCGATCTCGTTCAGCATGCGGTTGCCCTTGCGGCGGTTGCAGGCGTGGCAGCAGGCGACCAAGTTCTCCCATGTGGAGTTGCCGCCGCGCGAACGTGGAATGACGTGGTCGAGGGTGAGATCCCCGGGAGCGAAAAGCAGGCCGCAGTATTGGCACGTGTTGCGGTCCCGCAGCAGGATGTTCTTGCGCGAGAGGGCGCGCGTCTGGTGCGGGATGCGGCGGTACTCTAACAGCCGAATGACCGAGGGCATGGCGATGCGGCTGCGCTGCGCGTGCAGCGTGAGGCCGTGCTCCTCTTCGGTGCGCGCGATCCCCTTGAGCACCAGCACCAGGGCGCGGCGCGCGCCACAGATATTGATGGGCTCGTAGGAGGCATTGAGCACCAGCACCGGCATTTGCAAAATGTGATGGGGATGCACAACGCTGTGGTCGCCGGCGTGGATCGCAGCCTTGGCGATGGACTTTTGCTTGCGGGCATGAATCATGGCTTTTCCCAGCGACATCTCTTTTCCCTCGTCAAAAAGATGGTTGGTCTTCCGATGATGAATGCGTAGGATTCGTTGGCAAAGTTGCGGCCAGCGCGTAACCGGGCGTTTCAGAGTACTGTGACTCGTCGATGAAGGACGATTCGCCGCCAGCGAAGGCGCGTTGCGCCCTGGCCAGCGTGGCGACCCACACCGATGCTGCACCGGCCTCGACGAGCGCCTGCGCGGCAGCGCGCGCCGTGGCGCCGGTGGTGAGAATGTCGTCGATGAGCAAAATGTGTTTCTCTGCGACGGCAGTGTGATCGGAGACGACGAACGCTCCACGCACGTTCAGGCGGCGCTCGCGCGGCGAAAGGCCGGCCTGGCTTCGTGTTGAGCGAAGGCGCATCAACGTACTGTCCGCCAGCGTGAGACGCCACTCGGGATGGCTCACGGTGAGGAAGCCGAGGGCCTGCTGCGCAAGCGCGCGAGCCTGGTTGAAACCGCGCTGGGCGAGTTTTGACTTGTGCAAAGGGATGGGGATAACGAGCATCGCCGCCGGCGCCTCCGAGTCAAGTTGGCCGATGGCCTCGGCGAGCATGCGGCCGAGTCCGTGAGCCGCAGGATGCAGGCGTCCGTACTTGAAGGCGTGAATAGCCTCTTTCATGCGGCCCTGGTAAAGCCCGAAGGCGACTGCGCGGACGAACGGCGGCTGAACCAGGCGGCAGGCGCGGCAAAGTGGAACAGCGGACGCCTCGGAGGCGGGCCGATCGAGCGAATCGCCGCAGCGGGCGCACATTGGGCCGGCATGAGGCGGAAACTCGCTCCAGCAAGGCTCGCAAATTGGAACAGAAGAGAGACGCGGCAGAGGGCAGCCGCAGAGAACGCAGAAACCGGGAAGAAGTGCACAACCGAGGGCGTCAACGGGACTTCGAAGAACGCGGGCCACTGCGCGCCAGCGGGAAGTCTCCGATGGCGGAACATCGAGCGCGAGTGAACGGGAGTCCTTGTGGAAGACACACCTCACTTTCGCCATGATCTGCTGAAAAAGCGGCGACCTGAGAAGAGTATACCTCGCAAGCGATTTTCACCGCAATTACCGAGAAGGCACGCGGATGTTTGACCCTCTGTTCTAAAAAATGGCGGCTGACATCGAGATTCGGTGGACGTCCGTGCGTTTATATATCGATATGTACGCCGAATCCCGATCAGCCGCCGGCTGAGTTAGTTGGCTATAGATAGGTTTATGGGCGGGAATTCTGATACTCCCGATCGCGCTGGTGTTCTTCCTGGCCTTCTTCCTGGTGTTCGCGTTCCTGCTGCGCGCGCGTTTCATGCTTTTCGTTCAGGTCGCGAGCCGCGTCCTTCACCTGGCCGACGGCCTTTTCGGCTTTGCCTTTGATTTGCTGGGCGGCGCCTTCAACCTGCGCGTTGGTATCCCCTGTCCACTCGCCCACCTGCCGCTTGATGCGGCCGGCCGCATCGTCCAATGTGCCCTTCACGCGATCCTTATCCATGAATCCACCTCCGTGGGGTTCCGATTTTTCTTACGATGCACCGGAAGCAGTCTTGCCTTCTTCCGGCGCGGATTTTCTTGCCTTTTAAGTTAATTCCCTGCCAATGCCGCTCCGCCGGTCAAACTACCGGCCTGCGACCCGAAACCAGCTGCAGGATCAACACGATCAATGCCAGCAGCAGGAGCAAGTGGATGAATCCTCCCAGCGTATAACTGCTTACAATTCCGACCAGCCACAGGACCAGGAGAATTACAAAAATTGTCCAGAGCACGTTCTCACCTCCGAAGGCGTTTCCGCGACTCTTAATCTCCAACGCCAACCCCTTTGACGCGGCGCCCTCACCCGAGGTTGTTTCCAATGAAAATCGAAGAAAAGCCCAAACAACCCACCATCCCCGCAAAGCATCGAAGGGGTCAATCCTGCGCTAAGAGAATCGCCGCGAAGTAACACAAAGCCCGCAGAGTCGGATAGCCCACGCAACCTGCTCACAGTCGCCCGAGTACAAAGCATGCGAAGAATGTATATACAAGGCATTCGAAAAATGCATATCAAATCTAACTCCGGCGTTCTGCCAATCACGTCGGATCCGGCTTCGTTCGGAGGGAGCAGAGGCCGTCAGGCCCCTGAACACAGCGGATCGATTTGAGGGCCTTCAGGCCCGGGCACTCATCCCGGCGCCCAACTCAATCCTTTCACTGGAGAGGCATGAGATTCGATGGGCCACGCACGTTCACGCTCCCCGAATGCCGTCCGCCGGTGCGAGCTTGATATTCATCTTGCCAAATCGAAATCCCATGCCGATCGCCGCCGGCGCAACCCGCCAATTGTATTTCGGGCCCGCTCTTTGCGCGCGGCAAGCAGCACGGCGCGAGCGACGCGCATCGGAGCAATAGGAGCGAATCGACCCCGGACGCATGGATGCCCCGTAGCAGGGGTTCTCTTCTAACTCTTCTAAGGTGTATTTCAAACTTTGCAAGGAGATAGATATGTTACTGATAATTCTAATTATCCTGATCTTCGGCTTTGGATACGGAGGCTACCGTGTCGGCCCCGGAGTCGGATATTACGGCGGAGGCGGCATCAGCCTCGTCCTCCTGATCGTGCTTATTCTGCTTCTGCTTCGAGTCATCTGACGTCGCCGATCGAGATTTCCGACGCAACCGAACGGAACTGACGGCTGACTTGTGCCCCTGTGCCGGCGCAACCCATCTGCTGCAATGCGGTACACTGCAAGCGGTGGGGGGATCGTTGTTGTCGGCTCGCGGTTTTTGCTTCTGCGTCCTGGTAGGCGTGCTCACTTTGCCGGTAGGCAGCGGCGCGCGGCAAGCACCCCAGCAGGAGCCGCCGCCACGCGCGCAGCAGGGAGCGGGCGGCATCGCCGGCGGCATGGGTGCCGCTCCAGTGTACGACGAGCAGAAGCGCCCCATCACCGCGGGCGGGTTTGTCGACAAAGGCCCGGTCATCTTCAAAGACGTCACCAGGGAAGCGGGGCTCTCCGGCTGGCGCCACAAGATGGGTGTGCCGGACAAGAAATTCATTGTCGAGACCAACGGCTCGGGCGTCGGCCTGATCGACTACGACAACGACGGCTGGCTCGACATCTACCTCGTCAATGGTTCGACCTTCGATGCGCTCGACGGCAAGGAAATGCCGCCGCGCGCGGCCCTGTTCCACAACAACCATGATGGAACATTTACCGATGTGGCCGAAAAGGCCGGCGTCACCAACGATCGCTGGGGATACGGCGTAAGCATTGCGGACTACGACAACGACGGCTGGCCCGATATCTACGTGGGTAACTACGGCAAGAACCGGCTCTACCACAACAATCACGACGGAACCTTTACCGACGTCGCGGAGAAGGCCGGCGTCGCACTGGGTAACTGGTCGCCGGGATCGACGTGGGGCGACTACGATGGCGATGGGCGGCTCGATTTATATGTGACCGGCTACGTGCATTTCGATCGCAATAATCTCCCCATTGCCGGCACCAAGGCCGTAGGTTACGCCTTTTGCCAGTATCGCGGCGCCGCGGTCAACTGCGGCCCGCGCGGGCTGCAGGGCGAACCCGATCATCTGTTCCATAACAACGGCAACGGAACATTTACCGACACGACCGCGAAAGCCGGCGTTGAAGACAAGGAACGCTATTACGGTTTCACGGCGATCTTTATCTCTCTCAACGGGAACAGCCGACCGGACTTGGTTGTGGGCAACGATTCGGAGCCCAACTATCTTTACGTGAACAAGGGCAACGGAACATTCGACGACCAGAGTTATATCTCCGGCTTCGCGCTGAACAAGGACGGACGGGAGATTGCCTCGATGGGCATCGCCGCCGGAGACTACGAAAACAACGGCCTGGTCGACTTCTTTGTCACCGACTTCGGCGACGACTACAAGGTGCTTTATCGCAATGACGGCGGCAAGGATCCGAGCTTTACAGACGTGAGTTACCGTGCGGGAATCGCGCAGACCACGATTCCTTTCGTGGGCTGGGGCGATGGGTTCATCGATTACGACAACGACGGCTGGCTCGATCTCTTCATGGTGAACGGACACGTGTACCCAGAGGTAGACCAGCACGACTGGGGCACAACCTTTGCCGAGCGGCCGCTGCTCTTCCATAATGTTCCAGATGCCACGGGCGGGCGGAAGTTCGACTATGTGCCCCCCGTGAAGGGAACGGGGCTGGCGGACGTGATCCCCGCGCGCGGAGCGGCGTTCGGCGACCTGTTCAATGACGGCAAGATCGATGTGGTCATCAATCCCGTCGACGGGCCTCCGGTGCTGTTGAGGAACGTGAATCCCGACCATCATCACTGGGTGGAGTTGAAACTGGTGGGCGGCCCGAAGAGCCCGCGCGACGCGATGTGCGCCACGGCTTACCTGAAGGCCAACGGCATGCGCATGCGCCAGGATGTGCTGTCGAGCGGAAGCTACATCTCGGCCAACGATCAGCGGCTGCACTTCGGGCTGGGCGATGCAACCGACGCGGGGACGGCGGAGATTCACTGGCCTTCCGGCGCGAAGGAGTTCGTAAAATTGCCTGCGCCGGATCGCATTTATACGATCACCGAAGGAAAAGGGATTACGGGCGCGCTCTGCGCGGGGAACCCGTGCGCCGTTCCAGCGGCGATGAAAGCCGCAACCAAGACTCCGGCCAAATCCGCTAAGAAAGTGCCCGCCGTGAAGAAAGCCTCTGCGCAAGTAACTGCGGCGCAATCGGAATAGATCGTGTTTCCATTGCAAATTTCTCGCTGTCCAACCGACGAATCGCGAAACAAGCAATGTGCCATGCCCATTGTCTCGATTCGACTCCCGATCTCCCCTTTAATTGCTTTTCTGCTCGCGGCTGCCGTCTGTCGCGTGGCTGGATTTGCGCAGCAGCCTGCGCCGCCAAAGCCGATTGCGCCGGCGCCGAGCGGAGGTGGGGGAATCTCATCGGCGGGAACATTCGCGCCTGTGTATGACGCTCAGAAGCGGCCCATAACCGCTGGAGGATTCGTCGATAACGGCCCGGTAGTGTTTGAGGATGCGACAAAAGCCGCCGGGCTTTCGAAGTGGCAGCACGTGATGGGCACCAAAGAAAAGAAATACATTCTGGAGACCGACGGCTCCGGCGTCGGGCTGATCGATTACGACAACGACGGCTGGCTCGATATCTACCTTGTGAATGGCTCGACATACGATGCGCTGAGCGGCAAGCGAACACCGCCGCACGCGGCGCTCTTCCACAACAACCGCGACGGCACATTTACCGATGTGGCCGCAAAAGCCGGCGTGACCAACGACCGCTGGGGATTCGGCGTGGCCATCGGCGACTTCGACAACGACGGCTGGCCGGATATTTTTGTGGCCAATTTCGGCAAGAACCGGCTCTACCGTAACAATCACGACGGAACCTTCACGGATGTGGCGGAAAAGGCCGGCGTAACTCTGGGTAACTGGTCCGATGGCGCGACGTGGGGCGATTACGACGGCGATGGGCGGCTCGATCTTTTCGTCTCGGGCTACGTGCATTACGACATTAGTCATCAACCCACTGCCACCGATGGCTCGGTGCCGTTAGCGTTCTGCCAGCTGCGCGGGGTTCCGGTGATGTGCGGGCCGCATGGATTGAAGGGCGAGCCCGACCACCTGTTCCACAACAACGGCGACGGCACTTTTACCGACGTGAGCGTGAAGGCAGGGGTTGCGGACAAGAGCGCGTATTACGGATTTACTTCTATCTTTGTCGACGTGAACAACGACGGCAAGGTGGACTTGCTGGTGGCGAACGACTCGGTGCCGAATTATCTCTATATCAACAAGGGTGATGGCACCTTCGACGATCAGAGTTATATCTCGGGATTTGGACTCAGCAAGGATGGGCGAGAGATCGCATCCATGGGACTCGCTGTAGGCGATTACCTGAATAATGGCCTGCTGGACCTGCTGGTGACGGATTTCTCCGACGACTTCAAGGCGCTCTATCACAACGACGGGGCCCCCAACGGCCGATCTGTGGCCGGTGGGGTGGCTGATGCCGGCGACGCCAGCTTTACCGATGTGGCGGACGAAGCAGGAATCTCGCAGATGTCTGTCCCGTTTGTGGGCTGGGGCGACGGGTTCCTCGACTACGACAACGATGGCTGGCTGGACATCATGATGATCAACGGCCACGTGTACCCCGAAGTGGACCAACACGACTGGGGCACGTCGTTTGCCGAGCGGCCGCTGCTGTTTCACAACGAGCAGAACGGCAAGTTTGCCTATGTGCCGCCGGTGAAGGGATCGGGACTGGCGGTGCTGACCTCCGGACGCGGCGCGGCCTTCGGCGATCTGTTTAACAACGGCAAGATCGACGTTGTGATCAATCCCATCGACGGGCCGCCGGTGCTGCTCAAAAACGTGAACCCGGACCATCACCACTGGGTGGAATTGAAGCTCGTGGGCGGGCCAAAGAGCCCGCGCGATGCCGTGGGAGCAACGGTTTATTTGAATGCCAACGGCATGCGGCAGCGGCAGGACGTGATGAGCGGGGGCAGCTTCATCTCGTCGAACGACCAGCGGCCGCACTTCGGCCTGGGCGACGCCATTGACGCGGGAACGGCGGAGATTCATTGGCCGTCGGGAGCCAAAGAAATGGTGAAACTGCCGGCAGAGGACCGGATTTTTACGATCAGGGAAGGAAAAGGAATTACTGATGTGCTGTGCGCGAAGCACCCGTGCTTTAAGTCGCCTAACGGAGGCCTGAAGGCGCCTGACGGAGGGAGCAGGGGCCTTCAGGCCCCTGGACACAGCGGATCGAATTGAGAGGCCTTTAGGCCCGGGCATTCCTAGAGCCTGTTATTAACTTTGTTCCATTGTTTGCATTGGGATAGGGATTTCCGGTCGAAGCTGTTCATGCTCGAGGCATGAAGCCGAATCGAAGGGGCTATCCCAGCGACGTTACGGA
>JBAUBR010000207.1:0-4632 GCA_049676965.1 Occallatibacter sp. | reverse complement strand
GGGCTATTGAAGGCTGCAAAAATAATGCCCTGTTTCCTCATTGCTATACAAGGAAATATGCGCTGATCGACTGGCGATCCCGCAGGGGCTAAAGCCCTCGATTTCATTGCGCATTTGCGGCACGGCTTAAGCCGTGCCCTTTCAAAACCCGCGATCTGCCGGGTGATCCGAACCGGACATTTGTTTTGCAGCGATCAATAAAGCCTCGGCGATTTTGCTGGGCTTTATGTACGGGCTGAAGCCCGTACCCTTCGATCGATCGAGTTGTTCAGAGGCTTCCTAGATCTTCTGCAGGTTCGCGAACTTCTCCATCAGCTTTTTCAGGCCGTGTTGAGCGAAATGCACCGTCAGCTTGGCGTCTTCGCCCTCGCCTTCGCGCATCAGCACCGCGCCCTCGCCGTATTTGGCATGGCGCACCCGCTGCCCTTTTTTGAGGCCTGCGGCGCCAGTGGGCTCGGCGATCTCCATCGACGGCCGCTGGAATGCCGGCCGAGCCATCGAACCTGGCTTGACTGCGCCCGGTTTCCCTCCGAAGAAGCGCGCAATATTATCGATCGAGTCGGCCTTCCCGCCCGCCGGCTGCGGCGGCACTGCCGTGCTCTTACTCTTCGGACCGGAGCCGGGGTAAGAAGAAAGCCGCGGAACGTCCTGATTTTCGTCTTCGTAGTTGTAATGCTTGCCTTCGAGATCGCGATGCGGATTGCGTTCGCGGCCGGCGCCGAAGCGGGATCCATATGCGCTTGCATAGCTGGGCGTGGACCACGCCGGCGAACGGCCGCCCAGGTTCTCAATCAGCCGCGTGGGAACCTCTTCGAGGAATCGCGAAGGAATGCTCAACTCCGGCGCGTCGTTGCCGTAGCGGCGGCGATAGTGCGCGCGCGTGAGGATCAGCGTGTCCATGGCGCGCGTCATGCCCACGTAGCAAAGCCGCCGCTCCTCTTCGAGCTCGTCGGGATTGTTGAGTGTGCGGGAGTGCGGAAACAGGCCTTCTTCGAGTCCAGCGAGAAAGACCAGCGGAAACTCGAGTCCCTTGGCGGCGTGCAGCGTCATCAGCGTGACGCGCGCTTCGGGATCGAACTGGTCGGTATCGGAAGCGAGCGCCGCGTGGTCCAGAAAGTCGGCCAGCGTTTCGCCGCGCTCTTCGGCATCGTGCGCGGCGTTGGCCAACTCCTTCAGGTTTTCGATGCGGCTGAATGACTCGGGCGACCCCTCGGCTTCGAGCGCCTTGATGTAGCCGGTGCGGTCGATGAGGAACCGGATCAACTCGGGCAGCGTTGCCGCATCTCCGGGAGAGCGGAACGCAGTGCGCTCTTCGACGTCATCATCCCTTTTATCGAGCTCGGAATCGTCGCTTGCAGGCCGCAAAACAGGGCCCTCGGGCACGTTGGCTCTTGAAGTTTCGGCTTCGCTTGACGGTTTCGGCATTTTGAGAAACGGCCGCGACGGTTCTGCGGCGAATGATGCGAGATGCGCCGGATCGAGCAGCGTGAACTGATCTTCGTTGCCGCCGAAATCGAAGCCTGTATCCGGCGCTTCTCCCTCGGGGGCTAAAGCCCTCGAGGCATTGGCGTCATCGATGTAGGGGCTGAAGCCCGTACCCTTCACGCCGGCCGATTTGCCTGGGGCCCGATTCGCAGCGCCAAACTCGAATCCCGTGTCGGCAGCATCTTGCGGTGCAACATCGGCTGAGAGCTTGCCGGCAAAGTCGGGATCCATCATGGCCTGCGCATCGACAATGAGCTGCCGAAACGATTCGAGCGCCATCTGCGCGCGGGTAGGAACCAGCCTGTTTGCGATAGCCGATGCAGTCGCGTCCCACGTCGATGCGCCGGTTTCAAGCGCCAGCCGTTCCAGCGTCTCAAGCGTTGTCTTCCCGATGCCGCGCGCCGGCGTATTGACGATGCGCTGCAGCGCCATGGAGTCGTGCGGGTTGCGCACCAGGCGCAGATACGCCAGCATGTCCTTGATCTCGGCGCGATCGTAAAAGCTGAATCCGCCCACCATGGTGTAACTGATGTTGTAGCGGCGCAGTGCCTCCTCGACCAGCCGCGACTGCGAGTTGGTGCGATACAACACCGCGCAGTGCAGCCCTCCAAAGCTGTCGGCGGCATTCGACTCCGCACTCGCTTCGCGCAGGAATTTCTGGATGCGGTCGGCGATGAAAAGCGCTTCGTTTTCGCCATCGGGCGCTTCATAAAAACCGATGAGCGATCCGCCCTGGCGATCGGTCCACAGCTTCTTGCCCTTGCGGCGAATGTTGTTGGCGACCACGGCGCCGGCAGCTTCGAGAATGTTCTGCGTGGAGCGGTAATTTTGTTCGAGGCGCACGATGCGCGCGTTGGGAAAATCCTGCTCGAACTCGAGAATGTTGCGAATGTCGGCGCCGCGCCACGAGTAGATGCTCTGGTCTTCGTCGCCCACCGCACAAACATTCTTTGCTTCGCCGGCGAGCAGTTTCATCAGCTCGTATTGGGGGCGATTCGTGTCCTGGTACTCGTCGACCAGCAGGTAGCGATAGCGTCGCTGGTAGCGCTCGCGCGCGGCGCTCGAAACTTTGAGCAGGCGCGCCGCTTCAAGCAGCAGGTCGTCGAAGTCCATCGCATTGTTCTTGCGCAACTCGGCACGGTATTGCTGATAAATGTGGGCGATACGCTCGCTGATGGGATCTTTCGACGCGAGATAGTACTCCTGCGGGTCGACCATGTGGTTCTTGGCCCAGCTGATGCGACCCAGAACCGTGCGCGGCGTGAGCTGCTTGGTGTCGATGCCCATGCGGCGCATCACCTGCTTCACGATTGCTTCCTGGTCGCTCTCGTCGAAGATGGCGAAGGCGCGCGTGAGGCCCTCATTGCCCACTTTCAGCTCTTCGATGTCGCGCCGCAAAATGCGCACGCACAGCGAGTGAAACGTGGAGATGAGCGGCTTGGCCAGCGATGTGTGACCGAGGAGCCGGTCGACGCGCTCGGCCATCTCGGCGGCGGCCTTATTGGTAAACGTCACAGCCAGAATCGAGTCGGGCACGACGCCCCGCTCACGGATGAGCCACGCAATTCGGCTGGTGATGACGCGAGTCTTGCCCGAGCCGGCGCCGGCCAGGATCAGGAGCGGACCTTCGGTGGCTTCGACGGCGGCGCGCTGTTCGGGATTGAGGTTGTCGATGAGCTGCGGCAAGGCGGGTTCCGGCGTATGATCCTTCTTCCAGTTTAACGATGTCGGCAGCGGGTGGACCGGCGGCGGATGGCGGGGAGCGAATGCATTGAAGCTGCTGACACGACATAGATAAAATGATCAATTTGTCTTAAATGGATGATTTGTCTATTTTGGACATTTGAGCTAAAATCAAACGCATGGCAACTATCTCTGCTACCCAAGCCAAGCAGCGGTTCGCCGCCCTCCTTGACGCCGCCCAGCGCGAACCAGTCCGTATTCAGCGCCACGAACGCGACGTCGCCGTGCTCGTTTCGGCCGAAGAGTATGAGCGTCTGAACAGGGACCGATGGGCGGAGTTCAATCGGTTGTCGGCAATTGCAGCAGAGCAGGCGAAGGCCAACGGGCTGACCGAAGAGACGTTGGCTGAGATTCTGGCTGAGTAATGCCCGGCGCCGAAAGATTGGTGTTTGACACGAATGTCGTTTTGAGCGGAATTATTTTCCCGCTTTCGATTTCGGCACGCGCGATATTGAAGGCGCAGTCGAGGGTAATTCTGGCATCGGAGGCAACGCAGTTGGAACTGGCGGAAGTGATCCGCCGCGACCGCTTCGACCGCTATGTTGATCGGGCAATTCGCGAGCAGCTTGCGGCTGAGTATGTTAGAGCTTGCCGGATCGTTGAAGTCGTCTTTCCCATTCGCATCTGCCGCGATCCTCGAGACGACAAGTTCCTTGAGGTCGCTCTGCATGGCAATGCCGATGCGATCATTACCGGCGATAAAGACCTGCTCGTCCTCCATCCGTTCCGCGATATCCCAATTCTCACGCCTGGGAAATATTTGGATCGCGAGTAGGCGGATCAACGCCGCGCTATTCTGAAGTCGCAATGACCTCACCGCAAAAGACTCAACGCCGCGTCGCCGTCTACTGCGGCTCGGCGGATGGCAACGACCCGGCATACCTCGCAGAGGCAAAATCGCTGGGCCGCGCCATCGCTGCGGCCAGGCTAGGGATGGTGTACGGCGGCGCGCGCGTGGGGCTGATGGGCACGGTTGCCGATGCCGCCCTGGCCGTCGGCGCCGAGGTGATCGGTGTGCTGCCGGGAGTGCTGGCCGGGAGCGAGCTCGCCCATCAAGGGCTTACGCGCCTCGAAATCGTCGACACCATGCACCAGCGCAAGGCGCGCATGGTGGCGCTGGCCGACGCGTTCCTGATTCTCCCCGGCGGCTACGGAACGCTCGACGAGTTGCTCGAGATCCTGACCTGGGCGCAACTGAAGATCCACGCCAAGCCTTGCGTGCTCATCAACACCGCCGGCTACTGGAACGGGCTGCTCGATTTTCTCGACACGGCCATCGCGGCGGGATTTTTAAAGCAGGCAAATCGCGATCTGTTGCAGGTGGCTGAAACCGCAATCGATGCCGTGGCGCTTGTGGCGAGAAGCTCCGCTGCTCAATAACCCATGCCGCTGTGAGCACGCCTG
>JBAUBR010000206.1:0-12895 GCA_049676965.1 Occallatibacter sp. | reverse complement strand
CTTCTTCTTCGACTCAACGAAGAATCTCCACGCGCGGAAGTGGAGGCGGCGTCTTTCGGAGCCTTGCTCGACCGCTATATCGAGCAGGAACTCTCGGAGCGTTACTCGACTCGGAAATCGCACCTGTCAAACATCCGAGTCCACATCCGGCCACGTTGGGGAGAGCACCCCGTGGATAAGCTGAAGCCGATGGCGATGGAACAGTGGTTGCGCGATTTGCCACTGGCTCCAAAGTCAAAGACTCATGTACGGGGAATCATGCACCTGGTCTTCAAGTGCGCGGAGCGGTGGGGTATTGTCGAACTCGGCAAGAACCCTGTCTCTCTGGTGCGCGTGAAGAATGGAAGCAAGCGGCTCAAGCGGCCACGGGTCCTTGACGTGGACGAGTTCTTTGAACTGCTCAAGCATTTGGGCGAACCTTACCGAACGATGGTTTTGGTCGCACAATGCCTGGGCCTTCGCGTGAGCGAGATTCTGGGCTTGCAATGGGGCGATTTCAATTTTGAGGATCGCTCGGTTCTAGTCCAGAGAAGCGTGGTGGGCGGAAGGGTGGACGACGTGAAGACGGAATATTCGAGAGATGATGTTCCGCTCGATGCTCGTCTGGCGGAGGTGCTGTTGCAATGGCGTCACGCTACGGTCTTCCCAAGAGACGAGGATTGGCTTTTTGCCAATCCTGTCACAGCGAGGCCGTACCACCAGGAGAGCTTGCAGAAGTCGCAGATCAAACGGGCTGCGAAGCTCGCCGGGCTTGGGGAGGATATCGGGTGGCACACTTTTCGCCACAGCTATCGCTCCTGGCTCGATGAGACGGGTGCTCCAATGAAGGTGCAGCAGGAACTGATGCGTCACGCTTCGATCCAGACGACGATGAACGTCTACGGACGGGCCATGACGGAGACAAAACGCCGCGCCAACAGTCAGGTCGTGGGACTGGTGTTCGGCCCAAACTCGCAGGATTTGCCCGCAGATGCGGTCACTGCGACTGTCCAGTAAATTGCAGTCTGTTCCTATTGGGGGATAACGGGGACTTTCCGAAAGCGACCAATTTATCTAAGTTATTGATTTATTTGGTTGCGGGGGCTGGATTTGAACCAGCGACCTTTGGGTTATGAGCCCAACGAGCTACCGGGCTGCTCCACCCCGCAGTCACAGTGTAGCAATATCCGCGGGACGGGGTCAACGATCTGCGCCTCTTCGACGAACATTCGAAGACCCGGTTGCATATCCCGCTTGAAATCCGATCCGGTACACTCGATGGGACTCGCAATTACGGAGGAATCGCGCCCCAATGTCGCTGCTTTATGTAGTGGTTTTGGTTGTGATCGTGGTTGCGCTGCTCGGGGTCGCGATCAGCCGCACGGCCGCGGTGAAAACCAAGGCCGATTATCTTGTCGCCGGGCGGTCGCTGCCGGCTGCGGTGCTGGTGCTCACGCTGCTCACTTCGTGGATTGGCGCGGGCTCGCTGTTTGCGGGTGCGGAAAATGCCTACCGGAACGGCTTTGCAGCGCTGTGGCAGCCGGCGGGCGGCTGGCTGGGGCTGGTGCTGGTCTACTTTATTGCGCCCAGGGCGCGGAAGTTCGCGCAGTTCACTCTGCCCGACCTGCTGGAGGCGCGCTACAACCAGACGGCGCGCGTGTTGGGCACCATTGCCATTCTGTTTGCGTACGTGGGCATCACCAGCTACCAGTTCAAGGGCGGCGGCGACGTGCTGCACCTGATCTTTCCCGGCACGGTGACTTCGCAGCTCGGCACTTACATCATTGCCGCGTTCGTGATTGTGACAACCGCATTGGCAGGCATGTCATCGGTGGCGTACATGGATGTGGCCATCGGTTCGCTGGTGACAGTGATTTGCGTTATCGCCACACCGTACCTTTATTTGCAGGCGGGCGGATGGGCGGGGCTGCATGCGTCGCTGCCGCCGGCGTATTTTCAGGTGCTGGGCAACTTCCGGCTGGGCGCGAACGGCGTGGAGCAGCCGGTGGAAGTGGGCGTGATTCGCGCGCTCGAGTTCCTGGTGCCCGTGCTGCTGCTCATGCTGGGCAACCAGGTGATGTACCAGAAATTCTTCTCGGCAAAGTCGGAGCGGGACGCGCGCATCTCCGTCATTGGCTGGACGCTGGGAACGCTGCTGCTCGAAACGCTCATCGTGGCGATCGCGGTCTTTGGCCGCGCGCTCTATCCCACAGGCGAAGTGGCGCTTCACCCGCGCGAAATCATTCCCTATACGGCGCGGCACGCGCTGCCCGCGCTGATGGGGGCCCTGCTGCTGGGAGCGGTATTTGCCAAAGTGATCTCCACGGCTTCGAATTATCTGTTTTCGCCGGCCACCAACCTTATCAACGACGTGTTTGTGCGCTATATCTCGCCCGATGCGTCGCACAAGCGCGTGCTGATTGTTTCGCGGCTCGCCGTGGTGCTGCTGGGCTGCTGGGCGCTTTACCAGGCCATCTATGCCGAGAGCATTTTGCAGAAGATGCTGTGGGCTTACACGATCTATTCGGCCACGCTCACGCCGGTGGTGCTGGCGGCGTTTTATTCCAAGCGCGTTACGGCATGGGGCGCGGTGGCGGCCATCGGCACCGGAACAGTGGTCACGCTGGCCTGGGATCTGCAAGCGGTGAAGAACCTGTTTCCGCCCATCATTGCCCAGCGCGACGCGATCTTTCCGGCGCTGATAGCGGCCGTGGCCGCCATGGTGGTGGTGAGCGCGTTCACGCCCAAGCCGACTCTGGTGCAGCTCGAAGAGATGGTAAGTAAATAGCGACATTTCTTTTCGAATAAGTTTGAACCGGGCTTACACTGTCGGTGGAATCCCGCCACCATGCCCGTCGCTCAACTGACGCTCGAAGTCCGGATTGAGCATGCCCAGTCTCTCAAAGACCGGCGGCAGGTGGTGCGCTCGCTCAAAGACCAGTTGCGGCAGGGCTTCAATGTCTCCGTGGCCGAGATGGATGAGGGAGTTGGATGGCAGTCGGCGACCATCTCCGTGGTCGCCATCTCGCGCTCGCGGGACTACTTGCATGGGCTGGTCGAGGAAGTGGAACGCGCGGCGCGGCGCATGTTGAATGAGCATGGCGCGGAGCTGGCCGACTCGTTCTGGGAGTATGTCGAGAACTGAGGTTGTCCACCGGTAGGTCGGCTTTCGTGGTTTCCCACCCTTGCCGCGAAAGACGCGGCAAGGATGGGGCACGGAGCTTGAGTCGATCCGCGGCCGGTTAGTTTTGGGCTTTTTTGAAATCGAAATAAGCCAGGTTCATGTTGCCGCCGGTGAGGATGTGCACGGTGAGCACGTTTTTTTCCGGCGCAAGGCGCAGCTTGACCAGGTCGCGCGCCAGGTTCCAGTGGTGCCACTGCCGCCAGGCCAGCGGGTCGGCGGCGTTGTAGGTCGACGCGATGGTCAACGGCCCGGTGGCCGGCTTGCCGTTCACGTCGATCGAGATGCTTCCGCCGCGCTGCGAGGTATAGAGCAGGTCGGCGGTGTAGTTGCCCCGGCGCGTGGCAAACACCGTGATGTTGAACCACTCGTCCGGCTCGGTCCAGCCCACGTAAAGCTGGTTTTCGGGCGGGGTCACCAGGTCGTAGGGGCTGTTATCGATCCGGTCGTGGAATTTCGTGTAAGAGGTGTCGACGCCTTCGTTCTTGCGGAACTCGTTCAGATAGGTCCCGTCGGCCGGGTTCAGCCCGCCGCTGCCGTTGTTCTTCGCGTCGGAGTCGTGGTAGGCCACGCCCTCGCCGCCCAGGTCGTAGTAGGCGCACTGCACTTTGCCGGGAATCTTCTGCGGCCCTCCGGCATTGCGGCTGTCCTCGAAAGGAGTGCCCTTGTAGCGAATCAGATAATCAGATTTGTAGGCCCAGAGGGCGATTCCGACGAATAGAATGAAGAGGATAGAGAAGCGCAGGGTGGCCTGGAGCCAGTTTTTTCGTGCGGGCGTCGGGTCCGGATCCGGCACTTTCAACCTCAGTGAAGTAGTCAGTTTATATCATTGCGCTCATCGGCGCAGGCGTGGTAGATCATGGACTTTTCCCTTCGGCCGCCGCGCGTTCTTGGGGGTATGAATTTGCCGATTCATTGCGGCGCAACCCGTGGCGGATGCGGCTAAGGCCGGCGCCCCCCAAACCCTGGTCGGGGCTTTTGTTTGTTGGCGCAAATCCATATGCTTGACAAACAGTTTCAACATGCTTAGCAATAATATGTTGACAGTGCTTGCGGATCGGAATAGCTTAGCATCATGGCAAATGAATCCATACTCTCTCACGTGGATCGAGGCGCAAAGGGAGGCGAAGCCCGCGCGGCAGCTCTCACCAAAGAAGAGCGAAGCGCGATCGCGAAAAGAGCAGCGGAATCGCGCTGGTCCGCTGGGATTTTGCGCGCCACACATTCAGGCGATTTCAAGATTGGCGACCAACAAATCTCTGCTGCCGTACTGGAAAATGGCAAGCGCGTACTGACGCAGGAATCCTTCCTCGGTTCAATCGGCCGCGCCCGAAAGGCAAAAGCTGGGACAGGCAGCACCGCATTGGTCGACGGATTGCCGCCCTTTTTGCAGGCCGATTACCTTAAGCCGTTTATCTCAGATGAGTTGCGGCAGTCCACCACACCTATTCTCTTCAGGAACAAAAAAGGCGGTAAGGCGTTCGGATACGCGGCTGAATTGCTTCCGATGGTATGCGAAGTCTATTTGAAGCTGCGCGACTCGTTGCAGGAGGAAGCTGCACGGCGTAACGAGCCTGTGAAGCTGCCGCGTCAGTCGGCGCACATCATACTTGCCTGCGACATGCTCATGCGTGGCCTTGCACGAGTCGGGATCGTCGCGTTGGTCGATGAGGCAACGGGCTATCAAGCCGTGCGCGACAAAGACGCTCTGGAAAAAATCCTGAGCCAGTACATCAGCATGGAGCTTGCGAAGTGGGTCAAGCGATTCCCTGACGAGTTCTATGCCCAGATGTCCAAGTTGCGCGGGTTGAAATATGATCCTTCGAGCTCAAAGAGACCGATGATTCTGGCCCAGACAACGCTCAATGTTGTTTATGACCGCATCGGACCGGGGCTGACGAAGGAACTTCAACAGCGTCGCCAGGAGATTTTCGATACAACGCAGAAACGTGGGAAACTCCAGCAACTCCTGACTCCGGATGTGGGGGTTCCGGAATTGCAGCATCATCTTTCCGGCGTGACCTACCTCGCGAAGACCTTCGGTCCAGGTGAATGGGAACCCTTCTTGGGTGCTTTGGATAAAGTGACGCCGCGCTATAACCGGACCCTGATGCTTCCGTTTCCCGAAGATGCTTCTGCGTGATCCGACGGCGGCCCGTGTCTCCGATGCCGCCACCAAGCGGCAAGCGCAGTAGTCGGACAGTACACCGCTTCGGGTAGCGTCCTTAATTTTAGGCGCCGATTTAGATGACCGCCATCGCCGTCAGCTTTGATTCCGCCCAAAAGCGGTTTGTGATTGCCGCCGATGGAAGGGTAGCCACACAGACGCTCCCGATGCAGGTGCTGACCGACTCACAATAAAAGATATTCTCGCTGCAAAATCGGCTGACCACGCTTGCCTATATGATGACCTGCCTGGCTCGCTCAGGTTCCTACGACATACACGCAGAACTTTCTGAGCAGATTAGGGTTCTGGCTACGCGCACTTTTGCGGACGGCTATGCCTTTGTACACAAGTTAGGTTTTAATATGACGAAGGTTCTGGAAAAGGCCATAAAGGACGGACGCCTTCCAAACATTCCCGACTGTGAAGAGCTGGCACCGGAAGAAAGGGGCAGAATGCTAAGAATCTTCCCCGTCGGCTTTTACAGAGGGATCCCCTTCTGGGCAATCGCCTCTCTTTATCACGACCAAGCAACTCATCGTTTTTCTGTGCGGTATCAGGATTTTGAGCTGACTCAATTCAGAACTGCGCCTCTCGGTTCCGACAAGATCGCAGCGATAGTCTACGAGGGCGCACAGGTAGACTCTCGTATGCTTCCCTATCGGGAAGCGGCAGAGACCGCGTCAAACGCGCTTGTTCGAACGGAGATTTTTATTAAAGCGTGTTCCGATCCAGTCGCCGCAGAGATTGATCCTTGGTGCCGAACGATAGGCGGTCGTCTCCATGCGGCCGAACTGACAAAGCACGGCTTCAGATGGCTACTCCCTCCGGCAATCCCGCTGCCAAACCAGATGCCATCAACGCATAAATAGACACTACCCCACTTCGAAGCAAGTTGGATTCCTCTGCTATCCTGAATGGTTTACCCGAGCCGGGGGAGTGGGGAATCATGCCGGAACATCGAGCACGGAAGCACCATCAGGATCGCGTGGCGGAGACGTTGCGCCTGGAGATCGGCACCATGATCGAGGGCGAGCTTTCCGATCCGCGCATCGGTAACTGCTATGTGAGCGAGGTGTCGCTCAACCCCGGCGGGAAGTCGGCGCGCGTGTACGTGACCGTGGATGCGCCGGCAGCAGAGATCGAGCAGGCCGAGGCGGATACGATCGCCGGCCTGGACGCCGCCAAGGGCTACATCCGCGTCCAGTTGAAGGAGCGGATGGGCGTGCGGCACGTGCCGGAGCTGATCTTTCTCGCCGACCGCTCCGGCCGCCTGCAGGCGCGCATCGAAGAGCTTATGGGTCGTGCGCGCAAACCCGGCGCGGCGGGCAGGCGCCAGCGGGCTGCCGCGGAGCAGCGACCGCAAGTGGAGTAGCCGCGCATGAATCGACCCCTCCCCGACCCAAACAATGATTCCGCGCCCGATGCGCATGCCTGCGCCACAAATCAACAGGCTGCCGGTGAGCCGGCCGGGGCTCTCACGGTTTCGGCCACTGGGCCGAGCGACGACCAGGTTGCGCGAATCGTCGAAGTCATCCGCTGCGGCAGCCGGTTTCTGGTCACGTCGCACAGCCGTCCCGACGGCGACGCAGTGGGCAGCATGCTGGCCATGGGGATGATGCTCGAGCAGATGGGCAAGCACGCCGACCTGGTGACCGCCGACCGCGTGCCGTGGGTCTATCGCGGGCTGCCGCGCGCCGATTCCATCCGCTCGGCGATGCGCGTGCATGGGCCCTACGACGCGGCCATCCTGCTGGAATGCGACGGCCTGGAGCGCGCGCGGCTGAGGGGCCTGGAAGACTTTTTCTTGATCAACATCGATCATCACCTGAGCGGGCGCGACTTCGGCCAGATCAACTGGATCGACTGCCAGGCAGCCAGCGTGGGCGAGATGGTGACGCGGTTGTTGAAGGCCGCGGGCGGCACGTTGACCAAGGAGATGGCGATCTGCCTCTATACCACGCTGCTTACCGATACGGGCGGATTCTGCTACGGCTCGACAAACGCCTCGACGTTTGCGTTGGCGCATGAACTGGCGCTGGCCGGTGCCGACCCGATCCGCGTGGCGCAGGACATTTACTTTTCGACCACAACGGCCAAGATGCTGCTGCTGGGCGCGGCGCTCTGCACCCTGAAGCGCGAGGGCCGGCTGGCCTGGCTATGGATTACCCATGAAGACATGGTGCGCACCAACGCCGCCGACGAAGACTGCGAAGGAATCGTGAATTATGCGATTTGCATTTCCGGCATTGAAGCGGCGGTGTTTTTGCGCGAGCTGCCGGAGCGGCGGATCCGGCTGAGCCTGCGCAGCAAGGGGCGCATCAATGTGGCGGCCATCGCCGGGCGGCTGGGCGGCGGAGGCCACGAAAATGCCGCCGGTTGCACAGTGGAAGGACCGATGGCGCGCGCACTGGACGAGATTCTGGCCCATCTGCGGCCGGTGGTGGGTGAGTTTGCCGGCGCACCGAGTTGATCGAACTTGAGTACCTTCGCCAATCTGATAGCCTTGTGCCTGTCGAAACGAGGCGCGAATCTGCGCCGGCGTCAGCACGTATTGCAGCCTCCTCTCCGGCCGGCGGTTCCCCTGCGCCGTGACCAGGAGCCCGGAGCCGATGGGCCGTTGGCAGAGAGCGACGGTTGAACCGCTCGAGCACCTGTGGAGACTCTTCTGGAATCATCTGCTCCAGATTCGCCGCAAAACTGGCGCAGCCGGCTGCCGCAATGGGCTACGGTATGCGAGGCAGCCGTCTTTCTCCTCTTTGCCGTCTTTTTCCTTCTTTATGGAGTGACGCCGCTCCTCGGCGGCGACGGCCTGGGCCTGGTGGGCGCGGACGAGCCGCGCTATGCGCAGATCGCACATGAGATGCTCGACCGCTTCGACCATGCGCACACGCTGAAGACGCGGTTGAGCGCCTGCGTCACGCCATACTTGTACGGACGCCCATGGCTGGAGAAGCCAGCGCTCTACTACTGGCGGGCGATGTTTGTGTTTCAGGAGTTCGGCGTCCACGACTGGTCCGCGCGCCTGCCCTCGGCCAGCTTCGCGTTCATCATGGCGGCGCTCATCTACCTGCACATGCGGCGATTCCGGCCTGGCGGGCATTTGGATGCCGCACTGATCACTGTGGCCAGTACGGGAATCATCGCCTTCGCCCGCGGCGCATCGACGGATATGCAGATGGCAGCGCCGCTCGCCATCGGACTGCTGGGCTGGTACGCGTGGTATGAGACCGATTCCAAGTTCTGGCTCTTCGATATCTACTTCTTTACCGGCGTTGCCACGCTTGCCAAGGGGCCGGTAGCGCCGTTTCTCGCCATCGTGATCGTGGTGGCATTCGCGTTTCTGCGCCAGGAGTGGACGCTGCTGCGGCGCTCCATCTGGTGGCCGGGCATCGTGCTCTATCTGGCCATCGTGCTGCCGTGGTTCATTGCCGTCCAGCACCAGAACCCGACCTTCTTCCGCGAGTTCTTTCTGGAGCACAACCTGGAGCGGTTTGGCACCGACCGTTTCTCGCACTCCCATCCGGTCTGGTACTTCCTGGTGATCGTGCTGCTTGGCGTGATGCCGTGGACGGTGGTTGCCACGCATGCCTTCATCGATGGCATCCAGACTTCGGTGGCGGAGTGGCGCATTCGCCACGCGCGCAAGAAGACGCCGGTCGTCAACCGCCCTGGGGACGCATTTCCGGAGTTCCTGGTGCTATGGGCGCTTATCCCCATCGTCTTTTTCTCGTTCTCCCAATCCAAACTTCCCGGCTACATCCTGCCCTCGATTCCGCCAATCACCATTCTTACCGGAGATTACCTCTACCGCCGCCGCAAGCCCGGGCTCAATCGCTGGGAGCTGCTGGGCCACGCCGTGCTGGTGGGTGTAATGACCATGTTTGCACTGCTTCTGCCGTGGTTTGTGGCCCACGGGGCGCATTGGCCGCCGATGCATGCGCTCGCCGCAGCCGCTCTGTCAGCCATCGGCGCCACGCTGCTGATCCTGATCGTGGTGAATGGCTGGGGAGTTGCGCGGCTGCGAGTGGCGACATGCGGGGTGCTGGTAGTGCTGATGTTTTTCCTCTATGGAGTTGGACCCTTCTTCGGCATTCCGGCCATCGACGCCACCAAGCACGTGATTCATCTCCTCGACCGGACATATTCTGCGCGGCCGCTGGCGCAGCGGATTGCCGGTATCGTGCCGCCCGACGGCACAGTGGCGGTCTTCCGCGTGCGGCGCGATATCGAGTACGGCCTCTCGTTCTACCGCAACCGCGAGGTGGTCAATTACGAGGACAGCGGCGTGCCCGAGGAGCAACATCTGCTTGTGGTGCGCGTGACCGGCCGCAATGGCGTGGATTTGCACACGCAGGGAGCGCTCGATGAGTATTTGCAGGGCCGGCCTTATGAGCCGTTGTTCAGTTGGCCGGAACAGGGGTTGATGATCTATATGGTGGGCAGCCGCGGAAAGTGAAGATTCGTGCGGCTCCGTTGGGCCTAAGCAAGGCGTGTTTCTGCTGGTTCACCGCAAGCCTGCCGATTTGCAGTAGAGCGCGGCTCCGTGGCACAGTAACCGGAAGGATCAATCCGGCGCGCGCTGGTTCCTGAAGCGGCCCGGAAGCCGGCTGGACTCGCTAACCTGCGGAGTCCCGCCGCATCAAAAAGGAAGAGAGATGGCGTCGGGCGTTTCCATCGAGGTTCTTGACCTGCGGCACTTTGCGGCGCCCCTGCTGCGCACGGTGCTGGAGGCCGAAGGCGAAGTGTGGCGGCAGCGCCTGCACTGGGACTATCGCGCCTCAGCCAAGCTGCTCATGCAATATCTCGACAGCCACATGCTGCCCGGCTACGTGGCGCTTGAAGCCGGACAGGTCACCGGTTACGTCTTCTGCGTCTACGAGGAGACCAAGGCCGTCATCGGCGACGTTTTCGCGATGCCCGAAGCGGATTCCGGTTCCCAATTCGGATCCGATTCACCGCGCGAGGTCGAGGAGACGCTGCTCCGGCATCTCTTCGAAACGCTGCTCAACTCGCCGCAGCTCAACCGCATCGAGTCGCAACTTCTTCTCCATCCCTCGGGAACTCATGCCGGCAGCTTTCGCAGCGCCGGTTTCACCGTCTTCCGGCGCCTCTTCATGGTGCGCCAGCTCGCCACCACAGCCGAGGCCCATGTGGAACTGACCGCCGAGCTGCCTGCCGAATTGGAGCTGCGCCCCTGGCGCGACGACGATTTGACCTCTGCCGGCCGGCTGATCGCCGAGGCCTATCGCGGCCACTCGGACAGCGAGATCAACGATCAGTACCGATCGGTGCAGGGGTCGATGCGCTTCCTGCACAACATCGCGCGCTACTCGGGCTGCGGAGTCTTTGCGCCGCAAGTTTCGCACGTGGTGCTGGAGCGGCGCAGCCGCGAGATCGTGGCGCTGGTGCTGGGCTCCCGCGTGAGCCCGCAGAGCGGCCACATCACGCAGCTCTGCGTGCACCCGCACTACCGGCGCCGCGGCCTGGCACGTATGCTGCTGTCGATTGCCGCGTCCTGCTTCATCAAGCAGGGCGCCGGCGAAATCTCGCTCACCGTGACGGAAGCAAACGCCGACGCCATCGAGCTCTACCGCTCCGACGGTTACCACGTGGCGCACACGTTCGACGCGGCGGTGTGGCAGAGAAGTTGATCCTCATCAAAGAATCTCATTCCGGGCCGCCGGCAAATTTGCAATGCTGCTCCGTGCCCCGTCCTTTCGCCGCAGTTTGGCGAAAGGGCGGGATGCCCCAAGGCCGCCATTCATAGTGCGTTGGTCGGAATAGATTGGGAATCTACCGCAGGATGAAGTACATCACCCAGCTCAGCACGATCGCCGAGAGCACGAATAGCGCAAAGCAATACGCGCCGTAGCGGAACATGCGCCTGGGCGTTTCGCGCTGCGTGATGCCGAAGACGATGGACGTGAACAGGGCGAAGAGCAGGACGGTGGTGAAATGGGAAGGCCGGAAGATCAAGCTTTCCTCCCGGTGCGCAGGTTGTGCGCGTCCACGGCGGCAATCACGTTGAGCAGACCGGCGACGACGATAAAGCGCGTACCCCAGTCGGCGGTAGTCACCTGCACCGGATCGCCGCCCAGGCCGATGGCGCGGCTCAAAAAGTAGAGCAGCCCGTTGCCCAGGTCGCCGATAAGGCCAAGGAAATCGAGCACCTCGTGGGCGCTCGAATAGATCTTGCCCTGCATGGCCAGGCCGAGGATGAACATGCCCAGGATGGAGGCTGCGAGCAGCGCGCCGCGGCCCCATTTGCGCAGCACAAAATGGCCGGCGCCAGGCACCAGCCAGCCGGCAATCAGCGGCAGATAGACAAAGCCCTGCTGTGCTTGCTGCGCCGTGCCGGTGCTCTTGTTCTCCTGCGTTGGCATCCCTAATTGACTATATCGCACCGGGACGGGCGCGCCGGAGTCGAGTATTGGCGCAGTTTCCGGTTTGCCGGTAAGAACGAAGCTGCAGGCGCCGCGGTCGCTGCTGCGGTGGGCTCCGAGTAGTTTGGTGGCGGGGATAGGGTGTGAGTCACAGGAGGTATCCCACTGTGACTCGTCTTCGCAAAATGATGCTCGAAGAACTTGAGCGTCGCAACTATTCCCCAGGCACGGCGCGGCGCTATCTGCGTTTCGTCGAGCGGTTCGCACAACACTTCGGCAAGTCGCCGGACAAGCTCGGTCCGGATCATCTACGCAGCTACCAGGCCTATTTGCTCAGGGATCGAAAACTCTGCCCGGGCACAGTTGAGAACCACGTGGCCGCACTTCGATTCTTCTTCGTGCGCACGCTGCATCGTCATCAGTTCCGCGAGTACCTGCCCTATCCCAAGGCGGCGAGGAAGCTGCCCAACATCCTCAGCCAGGAAGAAGTCACACGTCTGATCGACGCCAGCAGCAGCCTGTTCGAGCGTACGCTGCTGATGGTTCTCTATGGCACCGGCATGCGCCGCGCCGAGATCGCGCGGCTGAAGATCGCCGACATCGACAGCCAGCGCATGATCATTCACGTGGTCGACGGCAAGGGCCACAAGGACCGCGACCTGCCCCTGAGCCCGACGCTGCTGGAGACCCTGCGCGCTCACTGGCGATGGCTCAAGCCGCAGACCTACCTCTTCCCCTCACGCATGCATCGCGACCGCGAGCAGCCGATTACAGACAAGATCGTGTGGCGTGCCTGCACTGAAGCGGCTAAGAGGGCCGGCATTGGCAAGAGAGTTTCTCCCCACCTGGTTCGCCACAGTTGGGCGACACACTTGCTGGAAGCCGGTACCGACCTGCGCACCATCCAGCTTCTGCTCGGCCATGAGGATCTGGAGGTGACAGCCCGGTATCTTCATTTATCGCAGCAGCACCTGAACCAGGTCGCCAACCCCATCGAGGAACTGAAGCTCGCCAACCTCGACCAGAGCAGCCGCCTCTATCATCGTCCGCTGCATCCATGACGCGGCCGGCCATCGAAGTGGCCGACATCGTCCGCGCCAAGGGCAGGCAGTTTCTGGAACGCTACCAGTCCAGCTTCAGCTACCAGCAGCTGAAGGCATATCGGGCTGTGTCGCGTTGCCGTAC
>JBAUBR010000205.1:0-1828 GCA_049676965.1 Occallatibacter sp. | reverse complement strand
GCTCTCCACGCTGCTGCGCGGCCTGCGCAGGTACGTTGCTGCTCCCGGCGTCGAGGCCCAGGCCGCGCCCTGCCTCATCTCCGATCTGGCCGCCGTGGTTAGCGTCACCGACGACGGCGGTTCGTCGGGCCGGCTGCGCGAACACTTCAACATGCTGCCTCCCGGCGACCTGCGCAACTGCATGGTGGCGCTCAGCGAGGAGGAGGATCTGCTGGCACAACTCTTCGGCCATCGCTTCCGCGCCGGCGGATCGCTGCAGGGGCACAACTTCGGCAACCTGTTTGTCGCCGCGCTCACTGAGATCACAGGCGACTTTGCCCTGGCCATCGAACTGGCGTCGAAAGTGCTGGCCACTCGCGGACGCATCTACCCCGTAACCACCGCCAACGCTACGCTGGTGGCGCGGATGAACGACGGCTCACTGGTGCGCGGCGAGACCAACATCAACGCCAGCCGCATAGGCATTGCGGAGCTCATGCTCGACCCTCCCGACCCGGTGCCGCTGCCGGAGACGGTGGAGGCTATCGAGCGTGCCGACCTGATCACGATCGGCCCGGGCTCGCTCTATACCTCGCTCATCACCAATCTGCTGGTCCGCGATCTTTGCTCCGCGCTGGTACGCGCACGCGGCGTTCGCGTCTTTGTCTGCAACCTGATGACCGAAGCCAACGAAAGCCTGGGCCTCACCGCGTCCGAGCACATTCTGCGCATCTACGAGCACACCCGCGCGCCCATTTTCGATTTTGCGCTGGTGAATACGGCGCCGTTTTCGCCGGCGACGCTCGAGCGATACGCGGACGAAGGCGCCGCGCCGATCATCCCCGACATGGAGAAGATCGAGGCGTTGGGCGTCCGCTGCATTGCCGGCGACTTCGCCAGCGAGGACCTCGTAGTGCGCCATGCGAACCGGGTTGTCGGCGCGCTGCTGGCGCTGGGGCACACGGCGCCGCGACGCCAAAACTGACAGATTTCTCTTTCCCGCCGCCCGCGTTCTCGCGTAGAGTGAATGCGCGCGGGCAATCGCCTGCGTGATCGATTAAAGAGGAGAATTTATGCGCAAGACTCGAGTTTGGATCACGTTGGGCTGCTGTCTGGCCGCGGTGGCGATCTTCGCCTGGGCGCAGCCGAATCGAAAACCCGGCCTTTGGGAGATAACCAGCACTCAGACATGGCAACAATCGCCATTTCCTCCGGGCATGCAGATGCCCCCTGCCGCCGCCGCTGCCTTCGGTGGCGCGCCGCGCACTACGCAGATCTGCCTCACCCAGGCCTGGATCGATAAGTTCGGCGCCCCTACACCGCAAAGCCGGGACTGCCAGATTGCCAATGTTTCGCTAAAGGCCGATAGCATGACAGCAGATTGGGTGTGCAACGGACGCATGGTGGGCAAGGGTACGTTGGAGTCCTCCTGGGACGGTGTGGGAACGGCGAAAGGTAAGGTGCACTTTACCGGGACCATGCAGGGCGGACGATCTCCGAACCCTATCCCAATCGAATTCACCATTGAGAGCGTGTCTACTTACAAAGGGCCCGATTGCGGCAGCGTGCAGCCGCTGCAGATTCCTCCGGACAGTAAGTAGCGCGACGCAGACGCGCCATCTCAATCGTCGAGCCGACCCGATCCCCATCCCCCGGCCTCAAATAACGCGGCGGCGTGGAGATTCTAGAGGGCACGATCCTCTCTGCGTAGTCAATTGCGGTGCCTAGAGCCTGTTATTAACTTTGTTCCATTGTTTGCATTGGGATAGGGATTTCTGTTCGAAGCTGTTCATGCTCGAGGCATGAAGCCGAATCGAAGGGGCTATCCCAGCGACGTTACGGATGAGGA
>JBAUBR010000204.1:0-2793 GCA_049676965.1 Occallatibacter sp. | reverse complement strand
CCCAGCGCCTGGGTCACGGCCGAGTCCAGGCCGGCGCCGTCGAGAACAATGTGCGCGGCGATGCGCCCGGCGAGGGCGCTCTGGCTGTAAAGCAGGCGTACACCGCGCAGGTCGCCTTCGCCCTCCTCGCCCACGTTGCCGAGAAAAACCAGCGGCGCCGCCAGTTCAAGTTTGGATTCAATCAGCGCGTGTGCAATGGCCAGCATTCCTACCACGCCGGCGGCGTTGTCGCACGCGCCCGGAGCCTGCAGCCGGCAGTTGCCGTCGACCTCGCTCAGGACCGGCTTCAGCGGCGTGCCGGCGGGAAAAACGGTGTCGAGATGGGCCGAGAGCACGATCAGCGGGCCGGAGCTGTCTGCCGCAACACCGGCTCCGGCCAGGGTCCCAAACACATTTCCCGCAACGTCGGTGCGCACCTGCGCAAGCCCGGCTTCGGCGAATCGCGCAGCCAGCCACTCCGATCGCGCCTGCTCGCCGAAAGGCGGCGCAGGAATGGCAACCAGCTCCATCTGCCAGTCCATGATTTTTTTCGCGTTCCGGCGCAGCCACGCAAAGGCCGCGTGCACCGGCCGCTGCCCGGCCAGAGCCGTTACCTGGCTGAATGCCGAACTGTGGGAAAAGAGCGCCATCGCTGCTGTTCAAGCGTAGCAGGGCGCGAGAGAAGATCGAGATGCGAAGGTTCGGCCGATAACCTGTCAACCGCCAATCAGGCGCCGTATCAGCAGCGATTTCAGGTCGCGCCGCCCATCGGCGATAAGGTGAATCACAACCTCGCTTCGCGCGACCTCGTAAATCAATCGATATGGCTTGAAGAAAACCTGCCTGTACTCCGCTTCGAGGCCAGCCGGCAACTCGCTTGGCCGTGAGCCCCGGTGCGGCAATTTGGCAATCGTTTCGGCCGTAGACATGAGACGGTCCAGCACGCGATTGGCATTTTCCGCTGAGTCGTTCTCGGCGATCCAAGTGCAAATATCCTCAAGATCCCGCCAGGCCGCGCTGGTAATGCGGATCGGGTAAATCATCTCTTTCGAAGTTCGACGGCTGCAGGCTCTTGGGCCGATTCAGTCCCGCTCAAACGCGAACGTATCTTGCCGACAACTTCTGCGAGCGGATACGTCTGACCTGCTTCCAACTGCTGCTTGCCAATGGCCAGGATTTGGAGCAGCGCCAGCGTTTCCTGCGACTGCTCGTACGAGTGCACATCCACCAAGACTGCCCTGGCTTCGCCATTCTGCGTTATCACGATCGGCTCTCGTTCTTCATTAAGCCGGTCAAGCACCTCGGCAGCATGGGATTTGATGTAGCTTATGGGCTTGATTTGGGTCGAAAAGCGCATAATATCTCCCGAAGACCATATTCAGTCTAAATATAAACCATCGCTTGCCGCGCTTAAGAATCGTCAATCAGAGGGGTTGACCGTCGAACAGGCCTCTCGATATTCCACCGAATGCAGAAACAGCCCCCGCGCCGGGGCCGTTGGCCCCGCGGCCGAACGGGCGCGCGCGGCCAATATTCCGGGAATCGCTTCCGGTTTCAGATAACCGCGGCCCACATCGATCATGGTTCCCACCAGATTGCGCACCATGTGGTGCAGAAAGCCGTTGCCGCGCACCTGGTACACGAGCATGGCGCCATTTTCGGTGGTGCGCCGCTCCCATGTCGACGAATGGATGGTTCGGATCGCTGTTGCCCGCTCGTCGTCCGCTTCCAAATCGCGATTGCGGTTTGTCAGGTCGGGATCCGTGCCGGCGAAACTGGTGAAATCGTGCTCGCCGACGAACAACTGCGCCGATGCCTGGAGAGCGTCGAGATCCAAGGGCCACGGGCAGGCGTAGACATAGCGCGCCAAAAACGGCGGGCAAATAACCGCAGGCGACAAATCTCCACCTTCTGCCTCCGCCCGCTCCAGAAAAACGCGATATTCATAGGTCTTGACCACCGCCGAATGTCGCGCGTGAAACGATTCCGGCGCGACGCGCGCATCCAGAATGCGAATCGAAGCCGGCAGCGTCCGGTTCAGCGCGCGCTGCAGATTATCCGGCGGAATCGGCGCCTGCAAAGCGAAGCTCGCCACCTGCGCCAGCGCATGAACACCGGCATCGGTGCGTCCCGATCCCTGCGGCAGCGGAGACTCGCCGGTGACCCGGCCGAGCGCCGCCTGCAACTCTCCCTGGATGGTCGGCTCGCCGGGCTGCACCTGCCAGCCGTGGAAATCCGTTCCATCGTAGGCCAGCGTGACCTTCCAGTTGCGGAAAATCGGCGCGGGATGGGCGAGCTCGCTCATGGGTGTCGAGTCAGATAACAGCGTAACCGCCTGCCCGCTCCATCCCAGGCCCAGTCAGCGCGTGAGATATACTCGAATTTCTGCCCGAATTCGCATCCCGGCCATCGTGAAACGCGAATGGGCATTTGCATGGAACGAAGAGCGATCCGCACGCGTATTGACAGAAAAGAGGACACTTGACCCTCGGGCTGAAAGCGTAAACTCGCCCCCTCTGCAGCAACTAAATTGCGTCCGGAGGGTCCTTCCGGGCGTCTTGAACAATGGCACCCCGCATGCCTTAAACCTTCGTGGAGATGAATCATGCAATTGTACGGTACACGTGTGTTTGAAGCCGCGCACGACCGGCGCGGAGAGGCAATTCGTGGGCGCTCCAGCGACCGGCTGCGCGCGCTCGCCGTGGTGGTGCTGACGTTGGCAACGGGAGTGCCTTCGGGATTCGCGCAGCAACAGGCGCCCCAGCCGGGACCGGCAACGGTGCTGGGGGCGGGAGCCAAAGCGCAGGACAAGGC
>JBAUBR010000203.1:0-1921 GCA_049676965.1 Occallatibacter sp. | reverse complement strand
GGTCGCGGTAGGGATATCAGTTGCCTGATACCCCCCGCTCAGAATCCGCACGAGCGCTCACTAGCGCATGCGGCTCTTATCTCGGATGATTGGCGGCGAAGCGTTGCACGGGATAAGGGTGGAGCACGCGTGGAGAAGGAAGCCACCGCTTGGCAATCGCGATCATGCGTTCCCACGTCACCCCACGCCTTTGGCTGCGACGGCATAGAACATGCCACCACATGCTAAGCACCCGTTCTCTGAACTTGCCGAGGCTGCCCAGATTCCCGGGTACTGCGTAGTAGTTGAAGTGGCCTTGCACAACTGCACGGAGCCATGCGCCGGTGTCCGGCGTAGCGTCGTGCATGCGTGCGCGGAGTTGCTGCTTAATTTCTTGCAGCTTTGCCCGCATACGCTTGCGGATTGTCAATCGCTTAACGCTGAAACGCCCGTTCCGGTCTTTTCCGCTGATGTGCGTGAAGCCCAGAAAATCGAACGTCTCCGGCTTACCTTCCCCTCTTCGCGTTCGATTCTCTTCGGCGAACCGCCCGAATTCAATCAGACGCGTTTTGTCTGGATGGAGTTCCAGTCTGAACTTAGACAGTCGTTCTCGTAGGTCTTTCAGAAAACGCTCCGCTTCCGCTCGGTGTTGGAAACCCAAGACGATATCGTCTGCGTACCGCACGGCGATCACGTCTCCGTGTGCGCACGTTCTGCGCCACTTGTCCAGCCAGAGGTCAAAGACGTAGTGCAGGTAAATATTCGCCAGCATCGGTGATGCTACCGATCCTTGCGGCGTACCTGACGTCGTCTCCGACCATTTGCCTTCTTCCATCACCCCGGCGCTCAGCCATTTTCGGATCAGACGCAGGATTCTGGGATCGGCCACGCGATGCTCGACGAACTTGATAAGCCAGCTTTTGTCGAGGTTATCGAAAAATCCTCGAATGTCGGCGTCAAGAACGTAGCTCACCTTCTTGTATTGCAGCGCGTACGACAGCGCGTCCAGCGCTTGATGCTGGCTGCGCCCCGGACGGAAACCGTACGAGAAACCGAGAAAGTCCCCCTCGTAAATCTGGTTGAGGATGGTGACCGTGGCTTGCTGGACGATTTTGTCTTCCAGAGCCGCAATCCCCAACGGACGTTGCCGCCCATCGGCCTTCTCGATGTATACCCTTCTCGATGGCTTGGCCCGGTATGTGCCGCAATGCACCCGGCTGTGCAGGTCAGTCAGATGTTCCTGCAAATCGGGCTCATACTCCTGCCACGTTACGCCATCGACCCCGGGAGCGGCTTTTCGCTTGAGGGCATAAAAGCTTTCCCGGAGCCGATCGACGGTCAGGTGGTGAAGGAGTGCGGTGAACCGCACCTTCTTATCTTTCCGTGCTGCTTTCCCCACACTCGCCAGCCCCTGGGACACGCTACACCCCGCTCTGTGTCGGGAGCGTGTGAGGTTGATGAGTGTTCTCCTTGATCAGCGGTCTTCCCTCCTCACTCTCCGCCGCCGGTCTCCCGTCTTTGTTCGAGTGATTCATCGGTACTACACCGCTGTCCGACTCCTCGGAGATGTGCATGCGGGCAGTACGGCCTTGGCCTTCTCCCGCCGTCCTATGGTCAGCTTCGATCATAGATATCTCCGAGGTCTCCCGGTTCTCGTGCATGAAGTTTCTAGGCGTGCTCTGGGGTCTTCGACTACGCAGGATTGGCCGGGGACTCGCGTTATCGTTCCCGTCCATGTGGCTTTCCGCAACAGTGTACGGCGTCAGCATCCTGATTACGTCTTTTCGGAGCTCAATACCCAGCCCACCTGTCCCCTGTTTACGCTTCGCCTCACCCCTCACGGAGCGCGGCGCAAAACTTGGGGCCGAGTGGTTCGCTAGACCTTTCTCGTAAGGCTCTTTCATCCTCTCCTTCATGCCGGTTTATCCCGGCGCACACACTG
>JBAUBR010000202.1:0-4707 GCA_049676965.1 Occallatibacter sp. | reverse complement strand
GAGCGGAGTTTCGCCGCGCGCGGCTTCGGCCAAGGCTTGATCAGCGATCGATTTTGGGATCGCTTTTCGGGTCGGTGTGCCAGCCGGGATTGATCCATCGGCCGCCGCGGTAAACGAAAATCTCGCTGGCCCGGCCGGTGTCGATGGATCTCTTGCCGCTCTCTTCCGTTTCCACCAGAAAGTTGCTCCACACCACGGCCACGTCGCCGAAGCGCTGAATCTCGGTGCGCGGGAATTCGAGGCGAACCGGCTTTCCGCCCTGCGATTGAAACTCCGCCGCGGTGCGAAAGATGTCGGCCTGGTTCTTCCATTTCGCTTCGTCGCTGCTGAAGACGATGGTCTCCGCGGGAACGAGTTGATGGAGCGTGGGAACGTCGTTGGCGAACCAGGCCTGCCAGACCGCCTCGCGCGCCTTGAGGATTTCATCTTGCCCGTTTTGAGTCTGGGCCGCGAGGCGCGACAGTGGAGAGGCGAGCAGGCAGATTGCGGCAATGAATGGGACGATGCGACGCATACGTATCCTCCAAAGTTGAAAGTTCAGTTGTATGTGCGGAAGGCGGTGCGGCTCTCACGCGCCTTTGCGCGAGGGGGCCGGCGAAAACGCCGCGAGCAGCGCGGCCGCGGCCGATGCGGAATACACGGAGTAGTCGAGGGGACTTTTGATGCCGGAGGAAATGGCCATCGCGGTTCCGAACAGCGCCAGGAGAATCGCGCTGCCGAGCGCGATCCATCGCGGCCACAGGCCAACGATTAATGCAATGCCGAAGCAGGTTTCGGCCGCGGTCGCCGTCCACGCCAGGAGGGGGACGGTGAAGGCCGGCATGAAGGAGTTGACCTGCGCCGTGTAGCGCGTGAAGTTGGCGAAGTTACCCCATCCGCCATATTTGCCCCACAAGCCGAAGCGATCTGCGACCGCCGAGAGGAATGCAGCGCCCAGTGCGATGCGCGCGTAGACGAAGACCCACCGCCGCAGATTGACGCCCGCTGCGGCTTCGCTCCGCGAAGAAGATTGCTCTGCTGCCTGCATGACTTTTTCCATGACTACTTTCCTCCTGCCGCGCCGGCTGCGGGCGCTCGTGTGCTCAGAGGCGCATCGTGATCGCAAACGAAGTAGGCGATGAGCCTGGCCGGCTCGGTCTGGCTGGCGTTGGCCGAAACCATGTGAATGCCGTTGGGCGCCTCATAAAAGCTTTCGCCGGCTTTGACGATCGTCTCCGGCCCGCCCTTGACCTGCGTGCGGATTGCTCCCGCGACCACGTAGCCGATGACGGGGCAGGGATGGCTGTGCGGCGGTGATGATTCACCGGGTCCATAGTTCACTTCGACCACCGTGGCTTTGAGATGTGCGCCGTCGAGCGCGGGCATCGAGTGCGAGAAGACGATATGCCCGCGCTCTTTTGCGGCGTGTTGGTCACCCGCGGTAGGAGCCTGCGTCCATGCCGGTTGGATCGGCGCGCCCGGTGCTGCAATGAGTATTGCTGCGATCAAAATTTTGATGCTTCCGATGACCTGCATCGCCAACCTCCAGATTCATCATTCGCTCATTATGGACCGGTCGCAAGATCCACTTAGGCAAAAATCGGTGTACCATTATCCCGGATGAAACGAGCCACCACGCTGGAGCTGATGCTCCCTCTGCGCGACCGCGGCGAGCAGGCGCAGCGCTGGCTCTACGCCGCGCTGCGCGGAGAGATTCTTGCCGGGCGGCTGCGTCCGGGTGCGCGGCTGCCGGCTACGCGCGAGCTGGCGCGGCAATACGGATTGTCGCGCGGAACGATTGTGAATGCATTCGAGCAGCTAAAGTCCGAGGGTTACATAGAGGCGGCCACGGGGTCGGGGAGTTATGTGAGCAAGGTATTGCCCGACGATTTGCTCCAGGTGGCGCCACCCATGCGCGACAATCAGGCTGCAAACCGCAAGCAAAGGCGAGCGATCTCGGAGTTTGCATCTCGTGCGACGCCATTTCCGAATTTCGAGAATCGTCCCAGCCGCGCTTTTCGAGCGAATTTGCCGGCACTCGATCTGTTTCCCACTTCGCTGTGGGCCCAGGTGGCGTCGCGACGGCTGCGGCGCGTATCGACGAACCTGCTGTTGGGTTGCGGGGCGATGGGATACTTGCCGCTGCGGAAGGCGATCGCCGGTTATCTGACCACTTCGCGCGGCGTGAAGTGCAGCGCCGAGCAGGTGGCGATCGTCTCCGGCGTGCAGGAGGCGCTCGATCTGACCGCGCGCATCTTTTTGAACCCCGGCGACCGCGCGTGCATGGAGAATCCCGGCTACATCGGCGCCGCTTTCGTATTCAGGGCCGCGGGCGCGAGAGTTGTCCCCATCGGCGTGGATGAGGAAGGGATGCTGATTCGCGCGGCGAGCCTGCGCGGAGCGCGGCTGGTTTATGTGACTCCGGGGCACCAGTTTCCGCTGGGAATCACGATGAGCCTGCAGCGGCGATTGCAGTTGCTGGAGTGGGCGCGGGAGACGGCGACGCCGATTCTGGAAGACGATTACGACAGCGAGTACCGTTACGCCGGGAGGCCGGTGCCCGCGCTGCAGGGGCTCGATGCAAATGGACTCGTGCTCTTCACCGGCAGCTTCAGCAAGGTGTTGTTTCCGTCGCTGCGCCTGGGGTATCTTGTGGTTCCTGCCGACCTGGTTGATCGCGTTGCCGCGATCGTTTCGATTACCAGCCGCCACGCGCCGCTGCTCGATCAGGCGGTGCTGTGCGATTTCATCGAGGAAGGACATTTTGGCCGCCATCTTCGCCGCATGCGGCAGATCTATGCGGCGCGGCTCTCGGTTCTGCTGGAATGCGCTAAGAGCTATCTGGCTGGCCTGCTCGAAATTTGCGGCGTCGAAGCCGGACTGCAGACCGCAGGCTGGCTGTGCGGGGGACTCGACGGAGAATCGTGCTTTGCCGCAGCGGCGATCCGCAAAGTTGAGGCGATTCCGCTGAGCTGGTATGGACTGGGCGGAAAGCTGCGCGAAGGGTTACAACTGGGGTTTGCCGCGGTCGACGAAAAGCAAATCCGGCGCGGGGTTGAAGAGCTTGCGCGCGTGCTGGAGTCGGAGTTGCGGAAACCGCGGCGCGGGAGTGGGCAGGGGTGATCGAGATTTAGCGCGCATCGGCGCGGCATCTCAACGCACGTACTCGCCCGCGCGGCGCGGAAACGCCGTATGCTGAAGGTGCAATCGAGCTGCTCTTATGAGCTTCTCATCCACCATCGGCAACAGGCGCTACAGCTTTGCGGGTTTGCGCGAGCTGCTGGCCAAGGCTACGCCTGCGCGCAGCGGGGACGCGCTGGCGGGGCTGGCGGCGGAGTCGACCGAAGAGCGCGTGGCGGCGCAGTTTGCTTTGGCCGATCTGGCGCTTACGCGCTTTCTCGAAGAAGAGATCGTGCCCTATGAGAAGGACGAAGTCACGCGGCTGATTGTGGACACGCACGATGCCGAGGCCTTTGCGCCGGTGCGGTCGTTCACCGTGGGCGAGCTGCGCGACTGGCTGCTCTCCGACGAAGCGACCGGGGAGCGGCTGGCGGCGCTGGCGCCGGGAGTGACTCCGGAGATGGCGGCGGCTGTGAGCAAGCTGATGCGCGTGCAGGACCTGATCGCGGCGGCGGCGAAGATTCGCGTGGTGACGCGCTTTCGCACCACCGTGGGCCTGCGCGGGCGGTTGAGCGCGCGGCTGCAGCCGAACCACCCAACGGACGATCCAGTCGGCATTGCCGCCTCCATTCTCGATGGATTGCTGCTTGGCTCCGGCGATGCGGTCATCGGCATCAATCCCGCGGGAGACAACGTTGCGGTGACGGCGCGGCTGCTGCGCATGATCGACGCGCTGCGCGAGCGCTTCCGGATTCCGGCGCAGAGCTGCGTGCTAGCCCATGTTACAACGCAGATGGCCGCGCTCGAGCAGGGAGCGCCCGTGGATTTGATCTTCCAGTCGATTGCAGGGACCGAGGCGGCCAACCGCAGCTTTGGCGTGAGCCTGGCGTTGCTGGGCGAAGCGCACGAGGCCGGCAAATCTCTGGGGCGCGGAGCGGTTTGCGTGGATGGCGAAGTCGGACGCAACGTGATGTATTTCGAGACCGGCCAGGGGTCGGCGCTTTCGGCCAATGCGCATCACGGCGTGGACCAGCAGACGCTGGAAGCGCGCGCCTACGGGGTTGCTCGCCACTTCGAGCCTATGCTCGTCAATACGGTGGTTGGTTTCATCGGGCCCGAGTATCTCTACGACGGGAAGCAGATTGTGCGCGCCGGGCTGGAAGACCACTTTTGCGGCAAGCTGCTGGGGCTGCCGATGGGCTGCGACGTTTGCTATACGAACCACGCCGAGGCCGACCAGGACGACATGGATGTGCTGCTGACGCTGCTGGGCGCGGCGGGCGTGAACTACATCATGGGCGTGCCGGGCGCCGACGACATAATGCTGAACTACCAGAGCACCAGCTTTCACGATGCGTTATACGTGCGGCGGGTGCTGCGGCTGAGGCCGGCGCCGGAGTTTGAGGCGTGGCTCGCGGGCGACGGGTTCGGCCGTTTGGCGATCGAGGCCAATCATCCGGAGAGGCTGCTGCCGGCATGAGCGAGATCGCGCAACCATCTCCGGCTCCCGTTCTTTCGGCGCGGCTCAGGCAACTGACGCTGGCGCGCGTGGCGCTGGGCCGCACGGGCGTGAGCCAGCAGACTCGCGACCTGCTGGCATTCCAGCGC
>JBAUBR010000201.1:0-2676 GCA_049676965.1 Occallatibacter sp. | reverse complement strand
GACCACAACGATGGGGCGCTTGCCCGCGGCGACACGGCCGGCGACGATGGCCGCGGTGCGGGCGATGGCTGCCGGGTCCTCCACCGACGTGCCGCCAAACTTCATGACCACCAGGCTCATGCGTACCTCAACCTAATTATGTGCGGACTCGGGGTCCGCACTCGTGACAAGGCACCAAGTTCACTAACAGGTTCTTTAAACGCGGGCGGTGGCTCCCGCAACTGCCTCGGCGCTCCAGCGCTGCGCTTCGGCTGCCTTCGAACCAGGATCGGAACCGGGATCGAGCTTGCCCAGGCTGGCCAGCAGTTCGGCGTTCAGAATGGCTGCGCCGGCCGCGCCGCGAATGGTGTTGTGCGAGATCAGAGTGAACTTCCAGTCGAGCAAGCCGCAGGGACGCAAGCGGCCCACAGTGACCGCCATGCCACGCCCGCGATTGCGGTCAAGACGCGGCTGCGGGCGGTCGTCCTGCGGGGCAAATTCGATGGGCTGATGCGGCGCCGAGGGCAAGCCCTGGCCGGCAAGCGGACGGAACTCAGCCCATGCTTGCAGAATCTCGTCGCGCGTGGCCGGCCGCGCCAGCTTACCCCCAAGCTTGATGGACACGCTTTCGGTGTGGCCATCCTCGACCGGAACGCGATTGCAACTCGCGCTGATGCGCGCTGCCAGCGGCGTGACGGCGTGGCCGGCTGGACTCAACTCGAGCCGGCCGAGCAGCTTGAGCGTTTCCGCTTCCATCTTTTCTTCTTCGCTGCCGATGTAGGGAACGACGTTGCCGAGGATGTCCATCGACGGCACGCCCGGATAGCCGGCTCCCGAAACCGCCTGCATGGTTGTAACGAAGATCTGCTCGATGCCGAAGCGCTCTTCAATCGGCTTGAGCGCCAGCACCAGGCCAATGGCCGAGCAGTTGGGATTGGTGACCATGTAACCGCCCGATTCGCGGCGCCACGATTGCCCTTCGACGAGATGCAGGTGATCGGCGTTGACTTCGGGGATAACCAGCGGAACGTCGGGCGCCATGCGAAAGGCGCTCGAATTGGAGATGACGGCGCAGCCGGCCGCGGCAAAGCGAGGCTCGAGCTCGCGGGCGAATGTAGCATCGAGCGCGGCGAAGATGACCTGGGGTGAACCTTGGGGCTCCGCGGGCGAAACCGTCATGCGCGCGATACGCTCCGGCAGCGGCGTGTCGAGGCGCCACTTGACAGCTTCGCCGTATGGTTTGCCGCTCGACCGGTCGCTGGCGGCAAGCCACGCGACCTCGAACCACGGATGGATTTCGAGCAGTTGAATGAAGCGCTGGCCGACCATGCCGGTGGCGCCGAGAATGCCGATTGGAAGACGGGGTTGCATCGTCCTGAATAACTCAAGTGTACAGGAGGACGGCTCAGGCCGCGCCCAACTCGGAGCGCGGTGCAGGGCCGAATGCCGGCCAATCGCTCTGGCTGCGACGCGAAAGTGTTCCGTTCCGGGAGCCACACGTTTTCGCCGCGTCGATTGCGCTCGTGTGACGGCAAACTTCTGCCGATAACGGTTCCGAGGAACCTTCTCCATGGCAGTGAATCAGGCGTCCGCCGAGAATCACGCTCGCCCGGCTGCGAATACTGAAGCGCCGAACATCGGCCGGGGTCTGGCGCTGCTTGTTGAAGGCGCGGCCCTGAATATGCCGGAGATCGATTCTCCGACTTACAAGCTGTTCCGCGAGACAATCAGCGCGATGGTGAAAAAAATTCCCGACCGGCTGCCGGAGACCGACCTCCTGCCGGTGGTCAAAGCCATCATCTGCGAATTCGAGAGCTATCGTTACGGCACCGACAGTGCTCTTCGCGAGCAGCAGACGGGCTGGCGGACGCTGGCGGGAACGCTGCTCCACGAGCTGCTCGGCGCGCTCGGAATCCACCCCAGCTCGGGGTCCGCGGCTCCTCTGGTAGGCAAAATCGGAACTCTCGCTTCGGGCGAACAGATCCGCGCCTATCAGGCAATGCTCGACGAGTTCCTTCACCCCGGCGGCAGTGGTGGCTCGACCGACGACGCCGCGCCGGCGAATGTGTCTGACCGCGCCGCTATCGACGACGGCAGCGGTTTGCGCGGCGGGAGCGCCGCCCAGCAGCATCTGCAGAAGGTGATGGACCGGGGCGGAAAGGGATTTGTAGTGCTCTTCCGGCTGAGCTGCCTGGGCGTCATCGGCGAGCGCTTCGGCATGGAGGCTGTTCATAGCAGCCTGATGGCCGTCTCCGCGTTCATTACGCAAAGCCTTCGCAGCAGCGATGCCGTCTATCGCTGGAGCGAATCCTCACTCCTGGCGATACTTGAAACGCCGGCCACCGAGCAGATGGTGACGGGAACCATGCAGCGCATTGCCAACAACAACCGCGACATCACGGTCCAGATCGAAAATCGCAACGTGATGCTGCGTATTCCGCTGTCTTTCGAGCTGATCCCGATATCGCGGTTCCAGTCGTCCGACGACCTGTTCAAGCTCTACCGCGAGCCCGTCTCCAAGTTCTAAGGGCCTGCACAAAAACTTCATTTTGTGGGAAGGGTACGGGCTTTATTGAAGGCTGCACAAATAATGTCCTGATCTCTCGCGGCCAAACAAGGACATTTGTCCCGATCGAATGGCGATCCCTCAGGGGCTAAAGCCCTCAATTTTATTGCGCGATTGTGGCACGGCTGAAG
>JBAUBR010000200.1:0-6338 GCA_049676965.1 Occallatibacter sp. | reverse complement strand
GCTGTTGGGGATGTACGCGCTGGTGGCCGGACTGGTGCTGGCGGCGCGGCTCAAGTCGGAATTTGCCGGAGAGAATCTGGGCGAAGCGTCGGGCCGAAAGAAAGCCGCGAGCCGAAGTTCAAGGGAGCGCCGCGGCTGGATGGCGCAGGGCTCGGGGCCGCTGGGCGCACTAATGGAGAAAGAACTGCGCGCCCTGCTGCGCACGCTGCCGCTGCTGTATGCGGTGGGAGCGCCGCTGCTGCTAGTGCTTGTCTTTTCCGGTGCGTTTATTCGCAACGGAACGCAGGGCTCCGTGTTTCAGCTTACCCTGCCTTTATGCCTCGTGTATGTGCAGTTGGGGTTCACGCAGTTCTTCTACAACTGTTTCGGCACCGAGGGGATGGGGGTGCAGTTGTACTTCCTATCGCCGACGCCGATGCGGACGGTGCTGCTGGCCAAGAATTTGTTTGCATCGATGTTGTTCGGCGTGGCGGCGTTTGTGGCCGGAGTGTTGACGAGCCTGCGCCTGGGAGTGCCCCAGGGAGTGGTGATCGCGGCCAGCGCGGGCCTGGTCTTGTTCGCATTGCTCACGAACCTGGCCGCCGGAAACGTCTTTTCGCTCACCATGGCTTACCGGATCAATCCGGGGCGGCTGACCCGGCAGCGCGGGTCGCAGGCCAACGCGCTGCTGAGCGTGCTGGTGCAGCTAGGGGTGATCGGCGTGGGCGCAGCGGTATTCGGGTTGTGCTGGGCACTGCGTACGGAATGGCTGGCGACGCCCGTGTTTCTGGCGCTGGCCGCGGCGGCGCTGGTGGTGTGGCGCTTTGGCCTGGGTAAGGCCGACGCGCTCGCCAACAGGCACAAGGATGAGTTGATCGCGGCGGTGGCGAAGGCGGGATGAAGAACAGGGAACAGGGGTCAGGGGTCAGGGATCAGGTCTGCGCCAATTGAGCATTTCTGTGATTTTTGCTTCTGTTTTCCCGATGCGGAAGAGACGATCGCGCGGTGCACGAATCCTTCAAAAGAAGTTCGTGGCTCGCGTCCCGCGAGCCTGATCCCTGACCCCTGAAACCTGATCCCTAGAAGGGAATATCGTCGTCGGAGATTTCGGCCTGTTGGGAAATCTCATCGTGCGCCGCGGCGGGGCGCTGGTCGAAGCTGGCGCTGGAGCCGCCGCGGCTGGAGCTGGATTGGCCGGAGGAATCGTCGCGGCCGGAAAGCAGCGAAAGGTCGAAGACCACGATCTCGGTCTTGTAACGCTTCTGGCCGGATTCCTTGTCGTCCCAACTGCGCGTTTGCAGCTTGCCTTCGACGTAAAGCTTGGTGCCCTTCTTCACGTAGTCGCGCACGATCTCCGCGGTGCGCTTGAAGGTCACCAGGTTGTGCCACTCGGTGCGGTCCTGCCAGTTACCCTGCGGGTCCTGAAAGCGGTCGCTGGTGGCCAGAGTGAAGTTCGCCACCATCACGCCATTGGGAGTGGAACGGATTTCGGGGTCCTTGCCGACGTTGCCCAGAAGAATGACTTTGTTGACGCTCTTGGCCATGAGTGTGCTCCGGTAAGCAAAAAGAATAGCAGAACCGCGCGCTCGCGGAAGGCGTGCGAATTGTGGCTGACTTGTGCAGAACCGGGCATTCCGGAAGGGCGTTCCCAAAACGTGCCGCGGCGGTTTTTCGGGCGGAGTCATGGCCGCTTCGCTCGATTCCTTGAGTGTTCTCGACATTGGCGGCGGAGCGATGAATGGGCTTGGAATTACGACGGGCCGACCGCCCTGCGCAGCGCCGCCCGCGCCAGCAGCCGCGTAGAGTCGAGCACCGGGAGGGCGGAGTTTTCGTCGCCGATGATCAGCGGAATCTCGGTGCAGCCGAGAACCACGGCATCGCAGCCATCGGCCTTCATGCGCGCGACCACTTGCTGGTAGGTCGCGATCGACTCGGGTTTGAAGACGCCGTAGACCAGCTCGTCCATGATGATGCGGCTGATTTCTTCGCGCTCATCGTCGGCAGGGCGAAAGTAAGCGATGCCGCGCGGGGCGAGCTTTTCCGGGTAGACCTCGCTAAGGATGAGCCAGCGCGTGCCCAGCAGACCCAGCTTGCGGAAGCCGCGCGATGCGGCCTCGGCGGCGACGGCTTCGGCGATATGGATCCAGGGCAGCGGCGAGCGCGACTCGATAAAGGCCAGGCCCTGGTGGAATGTGTTGTCGGGGCAGATGAGGAAGTCGGCGCCCGCGCCGGCGAGTTTGTGAGCTGAGGAGAGCATCAGCTCGCCCACGCCCTGCCAGTCGCCGCGATAGCCACACTTCATGTACTCGCCGAGCGAATAAGTGTGCATCGTGACTTCGGGGTGGTCGTGCGGGCCCATGAGCTGCGCGCCCTCCACGCAGATAGTGCGATAGCAGAGGGCCGCGCCCTCCGCCGATCCGCCGACGATGCCGATGTGTTGCGCCATGGGGCTATGTTGTCACAATCTCGCTGAAATCGGCGATGCCGGAGAACTCGCGCAGAACCTGATCGATTAGGCCAAGGTGGGCTCCACGAATCCCCGGATCGGGATCGAGAACCATCACTTTGTCGAAGAAGGTATCCACCGTGGGGCGCAGTGTGGCAATGAGGGCGAGGGCGTCACCGTAGGCATGCGCGTGGCGAAGTTTTTCGACCTCCGGCGCGAGAGACGCAGCGGCTTCGGCGAGCTGTGCGGCCTCCGGCGCGAGATTCGCGCCTGTGGTTGCCTGGATGGCAAATCCTTTTTCTTCGGCCTGGAGCAGGATGTTCTTAATTCGTTTGAACGCGGCGGCAACCGCAGCAAAGTCTCCTGAATCGCGCACCTCCGTCACCCCCTCGGCTCTGGCGAACGCATCCTTAACATCGTCGGCACCTATGGCGAGGACAGCGTTCACGATGTCGTAGTCAAAGCCGCGCACATCTTTCAAAAAGAAGTAAAGCCGCTCTCGCAAGAAATCCGCTGCTTGTTTCTTCACTGCCTCGCTGGCCACGGTCGCATCCAGGAGAGCATTGAGCTTCAGATTATTCAGATGGTCACTAGATTCGAGGAGAATCTTTATGACTCCATTTGCAGCCCGGCGTAGCGCAAACGGATCTTTGGAGCCGGTCGGCGCGTTGCCGATGCCAAACATCGCAGTAATGGTTTGTATGCGGTCCGCAAGGCCGAGTAACTGACCCTCGACGGTTAGCGGAATCGGGTCCTCGATTGCCGCAGGCGTGTATTGGTCATAGATGGCTTGAGCGACTCTATCGCCGAGCCCTTGCGCACGCGCGTAAAGGCCGCCGATGACTCCTTGTAACTCTGTGAATTCCTTGACCAACTCGGTGGTTAGGTCGGTCTTTGCCAGCAGGGAGGCTTTGTAAAGTGCAATTTCGTCCAGATCAACCAGAGCAGCTTTGAGCGTCGCGACCAGCGACTTCAGCACCTGCCCGTTTTCAAACGTTTTCCACCAATAAGTTCCCAGCTCCTTCTGAAAGGTGACAGCTTTGAGATCTTCAACCCGCTCGACCAGATGCCGTTTCTGGTCCACGTCCCAGAAGAACTGAGCGTCTTTGAAGCGGGAACGAAGGACGCGCTCGTTGCCGTGGCGAATGATGGCCTGGCCTTCTTCATTGACTTTTGTGTTCAGCACGGTGAGGAAATGCGGCGCGAGCTTGCCGTTGGCGTCTTCCACGGCGAAGTATTTCTGGTGGTCGCGCATCACGGTGACCAGGACTTCTTCCGGCAGTGCTAGATATTCCGGCTCAAACTCGCCGAGGATCACGGTGGGCCACTCGGTGAGGTGAACCACGGTTTCAACCAGGGGTTCGTCTTCGCGCCAGCGCGCGCCGGCGACGGTGCGCGTGGCTGCATCGAGGGCTTTGCGGATGATTTGGCGGCGCTCGGCCACGCTAGCGACGACGGCTGCGCCGAGCAGGGCTTTGGAGTAATTCTTCGGATGGTCGATTACGACCGGCGCTTCGCCGTCCAGGACGCGATGGCCGCGGCTCGCGTTGCCGGCAGCGATGCCGGCGATCTCCAGCGGCACAACCTCGGAGTCGAGCATTGCCACCACCCAGCGCACGGGGCGGACAAAGCGCTCCGGCTTGCCCGCGCGCCAGTACATATTCTTGGGCCAGTAGATAGCAAGAACTTCCTTGGGCAGTTCGGCAGCTAGTAACTCCGCCGCGGCGCGGCCCGGGCGCTTGACTGTCGCGCCTACATATTCACCTTTGGGGGTAGTTATTTTTTGGAGATCGGCGACAGATACGCCGGCCTTCTTTGCAAATGCCTCGGCCGCGGCCGTCGGTGCGCCGTCCTTGAATGCTACCTTCCATGATGGGCCGGTCAACTGTTCTTCGGCGTAGGCCTGCCTGGCGCTTACGCCTTCAACCAATACGGCGAGGCGGCGCGGCGTGGAGTATGTGGTGAGTTTGGGTTCGCCGGAAAACAGGCGCTCGCGCGCAATTAAGTCGTTCACGCGACGGCCTAACTCGGCCTCGGCCGCGGCTATCATGCGGGCGGGGACTTCTTCGAGGCCGAGTTCAAGTAGAAAATCTGACATTTCTCTTTGCTTTCTCGTGCTGCGGGCTGCGCCAAATGCAGGTCCTTCGACTCCGGTCGCCGCGGCGACCTCCGCTCAGGATGACACTCTCAAGGAGTTGGGCAAATCTATGCCGCCTGCTGGGCGGCGTAGGCCTTGGCTGCGCCCACTGCCAGCGCGCGAATGCGGCCGATTACGCCTACGCGCTCGGTTACGCTGACTGCGCCGCGCGCGTCGAGCAGGTTAAAGAGGTGCGAGCATTTGAGCGCCAGCTCATAAGTCGGCAGCAGCGGGAAACGGCGCTTCTCCGCGGCATCGGTCTCCTGGTTGGCGAACAAGGCGGTGCATTGCGTGAGCAGGGACTGCGCTTCGGCTTCGTAAAGGCGAAAATGCTCCCAGAGTTTCTCAATGTCGGCTAACTCGAAGTTATAGACCGAGAACTGCAACTCTTCCGCCAGCCTTACGTCGCCATAAGTGATCGCCTCCCCGATTTCAGGGTCGCGCGCCCACACGATGTCGTAAATCGAGTCCGTGTCCTGCAGAAACTGGGTAATTCGCTCCAGTCCATAGGTCAGCTCCGCGCAGATGGGATCGAGATCCATTCCGCCGCATTGCTGGAAGTAAGTGAACTGCGTGATCTCGAGGCCGTCGAGCATGACCTGCCAGCCTACGCCCCACGCGCCGCCCGCGGGCCACTCCCAGTTGTCTTCTTCGAACTTCAAATCGTGCTGGCGCAAATCGATGCCGATGGCTTCGAGCGATGCTAGATACAGCTCCTGCACATTGACCGGCGGCGGCTTCAAAATGAGCTGGAACTGCGTGTGCTTGTAGAGCCGGTTGGGGTTTTCGCCGTAGCGGCCGTCGGCGGGGCGGCGCGAAGGCTGGGCGTAGCCGACTCTGTAGGGCTTTGGTCCCAGTACGCGCAGAAATGTCTCCGGCGCCATGGTACCCGCGCCTACTTCGACGTCGTAGGGCTGCTGCAGGACGCAGCCGCGCTCGGCCCAGAAGGCCTGCAGGCGGAAGAGCAGGTCTTGGAAGGTGAGTGGGGATTTGGTTGAAGGTGCGGTTGCGGCTGCAGGCACTGGCAATTCTCTCTGACGGAACCTAAAGAGAATTCTAGCAGCCAGGCGCGCTACTCATTTTCGAATAAAGACTTGGCGAGGCCCGATTGGCGGATGATGCTCTGGAGTGTGCCGCGCCGGACAGTATCGTGCAGCGGGACAGGAACGGTGATGGTGGTTTCCTCGGTCTCGATCTGCATAATGCAATGACTTCCACGTTTCGCCCCATGGACAAAGACCTGTCCGCGGGGACCCCATCATGCCGCACTTTTGACGAATCCGTGCTGTTCCAGAATCCGGCAGACATCGGTCCCGGAGAGAACCCGCAGCTTACCCAACCGGCACCTCAACCTGCGTGACGAAGACTTCGTTGTGCAGGCGGCGTTCGACCTCGGATGGCTCGGCGGTCTCAAAGAAGAGTGTGAGGGCTTCGACGAGATTTTCGCGGGCCTCCTCAACCGAAGAGCCCTGGCTGGCGATATCGAGTTCTGGGCACAGAGCGACGAATCCGTCGTCCTCCCGTTCGATAATGGCTGTCATTCGCCGAGGAGTGAGCATATCCGCATTCTATTCCAACCGTGGGTGCGCGATGTTTCCGGCTTGGATTTTCGTGATCATCACACAGCCAGCCGACTCAACGCTTCGGCGGTGCGCAGCTTGCGCTCGATGTGGCGTTCGAGGGCTTGACAGGTAAATCTGCGCAGGTCCTGGGCGCGTCGGCGGGGCCACGGCTCGGCGGCGAAGGCGGCCGCGGGCGCCTTGAGCATGCGCTGGG
>JBAUBR010000199.1:0-6035 GCA_049676965.1 Occallatibacter sp. | reverse complement strand
CCCATAAGCGTTAAGATAACGATTTGGTAACCCATCCCATTGTGCGGTTATCACCTTGATTACCCCACATGCTGCGTGTCAAGCTGGTCGAAAGCGGGCGAAAACGCCTTAACTTAGCGCTTATGGGGTTTTAACCCCCGCATAAAGCCGGCAGAATCGAAGGGGCTTTAGCCCCGGAGGAACGCCTTTCACCGACTCAGCGCGAAATGCCGATTGTTTTCCGCAACCTCTAAAGCCACCCCTTTTTTGCTTTTTCAACTTGTATTGAGGGCGACGGCCGCTCGCCGTGCCGGTCCTACTACCCGCCACGGATGGAGAGGCAACGCGGAACAGCACCGCGATCGAGAATTCAACCTGCACTGCGACCTCCGATGGAGACCCCGCTTCCATCCCCGGCGTAAACTGGTAGCGAAAGTGTTCTTTCTCAGGGTTCTCGCATGAAAAAACTTGCCATCGGCCTCTACATCGCCGTCACAGTCGCGCTGCTCGGCTGGGGCTATTACCAGGCCCGCTTCGTCGCGCCCGACGACGCCATGCAGGGCGAGCTATTCCGCATCATCTATTACCACGTGCCTTCGGCCACGGTCGCGTTCCTGTTCTTCGCCATCAGCCTGCTCGGATCGGTGGGATTTCTGTCCTGGCGCCACAGCCGGCCGGAGTGGGCGCAGGTGGCCGACGCATGGGCTCTCTCCGGCGCCGAGGTGGGCGTCGTGTTTTGCACCGTGGTGCTCACCACAGGGCCGCTGTGGGGCCGGCGCGCCTGGGGCATCTGGTGGACGTGGGACGCGCGCCTCACCACCACGCTGGTTCTCTGGCTCATCTACGTGAGTTACCTGCTGCTGCGCCGCTTTGCCGACGGACCGCAGATGCAGACCCTGGCCGCAGTGCTCGGCATCTTCGGCGCGCTCGATGTGCCCATCGTCTACATGTCGAATCGCTGGTGGCGCACGCAGCATCCCGCGCCGGTGTTTGGTGGAGCGCCCGGCTCCGGCATGGCCCCGTCGATGGTGTCCGCGCTGCTATGGAACATGCTCGCCTGGATGCTCTGGGGCGTTCTGGTTCTCGGCCTGCGCTTCAAGGTGGAGCGCCAGCGCCAGAAGATCGCCGCGCTCGAAGCGCAGGCCGCGCTGGAAGCGCCCACCAGCGCCTGACAGCGGCAATACATAGATCCGCGGAAGGGAAAAAATCATGGATCAACGCGCCATCCTCGATCATGAATTCGTAGTCGCCGCCTACACCGTCACCTGGGTGATCCAGCTCGCCTATCTCGCCTGGCTGGGCCTGAAATGGCGCGCGCAGAAGCGCGATGAAGCACGTGTCCGCCGGCCTTCCCGCTGAGCGACGGAACCTCTGAGTAACTCGACGATTTGAAAGGGCAGGACTTCACAGGCTGCTGAAAAACTCATCGGGGCAGGAGTTTTGTATCAGGGCATGACTTCAGTCGTGCCGCAAATACGCAGAATAATGGCGGGCTTCAGCCCCTGAGGGAAGTCAAGTCGCTTGTTCAGAGCTTCCTTGGCGATCACCGCCGCTGCCTATTTTGCGTAGGCTCACACACCCCCCGGTTACGCCTCGCTCCGCACCAAGGTAACTTCGCTGGATCGTGATTTCCTTCGCGGCTTTACCGCGTCGTCAAGCTCTTCCCGCGTACAAGATAGATCGACATTAAAATCAGCAATTTAGAGGATGCGTCCAAATCGGATATCCCACCGTCTTTTCAGCCCCTCAATCGCCCTTCGCAAACCTACCACGATGGTGGGAAACCCCCTGCCCCGCACATTCCCAAAACCGAAATGGAAGTGCTATTTCAGTTTTTGGTCCCTGCGCCGATCATCAGGTTGTAGACAGTTCCCCAAGGGACTCGAACAGGAGATAAATACAATGCATGATCTTTTGATTGCCCTGGCTTTTATCGGTATGGTGATTGCCCCTGCAGTGGTTGCGGCCAAGTCCGGCAGCGATGCCTCGGACGAGATCAACTAACGGATTATTCGGTTGGCGAACGAAGCCGCCGACACGGGGCCGTCGCGAGCCCGGAAGGGATGAAAAAAAGCTTCCCCTCCGGCACGGAAGGCGCGACGGCATATAGCATTCTCGGAATTGGTGTAGACCTGAGCCGCGACCGCCGAGTGGATTTTTTCTCAAGAAAAATCCACCGCCTCGGCCCTTAAGAGTTCACAGTATTTCCGAAAATGCCGTTGAAACTGATAGACGATAAAGTATCTCGAAATATTGCACCAACTCAGTTGCCCTGGTTCTCTTGGGCTTTCACCGCATCTGCATTGGCGGGAAACGGATAGCCTGCCAATGCAGCCACGCGGTGATCTCCGCATCTCCGTGCAAGTTGCCCCCATCCCAGCCAATGTTAGACTGGTGGTTTGAGGGCCAGTCATGTTAGTCGTCATGAAGGCGCAGGCCACGCCGGAAGAGATCCAGGCGGTCTGCGACCACATTGAGTTCCTGGGTTACCGCGCGCATCCCATGCCCGGAGCCCAGCGCACCGCCATCGGCATCACCGGCAACCAGGGCGAAGCCGATCGCGGCAACCTCGAAGAACTCTCCGGCGTCGCCGAAGTCATTCGCGTCTCCAAGGCCTACAAACTTGCCAGCCGCGACGTCAAAGAAGAAGACACCGTCATCCGCTTCGCCGGCACCGATGCCGCCATCGGCGGCCACGCCCTGGCCATCGTCGCCGGCCCCTGCTCCATCGAGAGCCGCGAACAAGCCTTCGCCATCGCCGAGCAGGTAGCAGCCTCCGGAGCGCAGTTCTTCCGCGGCGGCGCCTACAAGCCGCGCACGTCTCCCTACGCATTTCAAGGCCTTGGTCTCGATGCCCTGCGCATCATGGCCGATCTCCGCGACCAGTTCGGCCTGCGCATCATCACCGAAGCCCTCGACAACGAATCCCTAGAGCTGGTCGCCGAATACGCCGACGTGATCCAGATCGGCGCCCGCAACATGCAGAACTTTTCCCTGCTCAAGCGCGCCGGCAAGCTGCGCAAGCCGGTGCTGCTCAAGCGCGGCCTCAGTGCCACGCTGGAAGAGTTCCTCATGGCCGCCGAATACATCATGAGCGAGGGCAACTACGAGGTCATCCTCTGCGAACGCGGCGTGCGCACCTTTTCCGACCACGCCCGCAACACCCTAGACCTCAGCATCATTCCCGTCGTCGAAAAGGTCAGCCACCTTCCCATACTGGTCGACCCCAGCCACGGCACCGGCAGGCGCGACAACGTGCTGCCCATGGCGCGCGCCGCCATCGCCGCGGGCGCCGACGGCATCCTCGTCGAGGTCCACCATCAGCCCGAAAAAGCTCTCTCCGACGGCCCGCAATCCATCTATCCCGCCCAGTTCGCCCGCATGATGGACGAGCTCGAGCAGCTAGCCCCCATAGTCGAGCGCAATCTGCCCCGCGGCATCCACGTCAACGCTGCCGCAGCCGAAGCCAATTGATTGACCAGCCAACTAAAAGCGCTGTCATCCTGAGCGAGGTCGCCGCTGCGACAGAGTCGAAGGACCTGTGTTTTCGTCGGCGATTTCGCCGAACATCCAGGAACCCATTCCAACTCGGCCTGCTCTCTCTCACACTCCTAACCGCCTGCCGCCCCCACGACTTCCCTCAATACCCTCCCAACTACCGCGAATACGCCTACGTAACCAACCAGGCCAGCGGCACCGTAACCGTACTCGACGTAGTCGACGTCCGTGTCGACCGCGAAATACAAACCGGCCAAAATCCCGTAGCCGTAATCGCCAGCCCCACCCGCAACGAAGTCTACGTAGTCAACTCCGGCTCTCCGTCCGCCCAGGGCTCCGTCACCGTCATCAACGCCGAAAACAACCGCGTCGCAGCCACCATCCCCGTCCGCCGCCAGCCCGTCTCCATCGATCTCGACCCCGCCGGCAATCTCGCCTACGTAGCCAACTCCGGCTCCAACAACATCTCCGTCATCGACCTCCGCGCCCGCCGCGAAATCGCCGCCATCGGCGCCGGCGACGGCCCCGCAGCCGCCCGCATCTCTCCCGACGGCAACTCCCTCATTGTCGCCAACCGCCGCGGCAACTCCGTCACCATCATCGACCCCGCCACCCGCCGCCTCCGCGCCGTCTTCGAGGGCTGCCCCGGCGCATCCGGCATCGTCATCCTCCCCGACTCCACCAAGGCCTTCGTAGCCTGCTCCGCCGGCCACCAGGTCATGACCATCGCGCTCGCCCAACCTAAAGCCAGCCCTCCCCAGCCCGACCGCCTCGAAACCCTCATGGACGTGGGCCGCGCCCCGGTCCAGCTAGCACTCAAGCCCGACGGCGGCGAGATCTTCGCCTGCAACTCCCTCTCCGATTCCATGTCGGAGATCTACGCACCCACCAACGAAGTAGCCGGCGCCACGTTAATGGGCGACGACCCCGTCTACGGCCTGGTCTCGCGCGACAACTCGCTCGTCTACGTCAGCGATTTCCGCTCCCAGGAGGTCACGCTCTACGCCATCGACGAGGGCCATCGCGTAGGCGGCCCGGGCGGCTCCATCCACGTAGGCGACGGCCCCTCGGCCATGGCCTTCTCCGCCGCCGGCCACCTGTTATTCGTAGTCGACACCCGCTCCGGCGACGTAGCCGTAGTGCGCACCTCGTCGCATTCGCTGTTCACGCTGCTCCCCACCGGCCGCGCCCCCACCGCCATCGCCGACAAAGCCTTCAAATTGCCGTGAGCGTCAGCCGCCCCTGAAACGCCCATTGGGGCTGCGGCTGCGACCGAAACAGGCCATGGATTCCATTCCTCCTGCCGGCTGTTCCCTCCCTATCCGTGGTATTTTGTTGACACTCGGTTGTTCAGGTTGCAGCTGCGTTCAAAGGGTACGATCGGCGCTCACTTTGCAACTCGATACGAGCATTGGAGAGATTATGCACAAGTTTAGGGCTCTTGCCTTCGCCACCGTCACCGCCGCCCTGATCTGCTTTGCACCCCCGATCCATGCCCCGATCCATGCCCAGGTCACGGTCGGCATTGGCCTGGCGCCGGTATGCCCTTACGGGTACTTCGATTACGAGCCCTACACCTGTGCTCCTTACGGGTACTATGGGCCCGATTGGTTTGTGGGCGGCGTGTTTATTGGAGCCGGCCCCTGGTTTCACGGCCCTCGCGGCTTTTACGGCCACGTCGACAACCGCTTCGATCCGCGGCAAGGGTATCGCGGGCCGATGCCGGAGCGCGGCGAGGAGCGTTTCAACCACTTCCATGGAAACGAAGCGCGCGACGGCAGAGGGCACGTCGGAGCCGCCGGTCATGATGCCAGTTCCGAACACGCCTTGCCGGGATATCGGGGCGGCAGCCATGGCGGAGGGCGCCGCTAAAGAACCTCTGGTTCTCTAAACATCGATGTCAACAGAGGCGGGTGGCCCACGCTTTCGCTGCTTTCCGCCCACTTACCACCGAGGTGGGTGCCCCATCCTTCGCGTTCTTTGCGAAGGGTGGGATCGCACAATTCACGATCTTCCAGGGAAGACTTGCCCGGCTCGCTCAAGAGCAGATGAACATGCTCCGGCATCAGCACATATCCCGCGACAACGAACCCGTAATCCCTGCGCACCGATTCAAGCTCGCGCTCGAACACCTCGTAGCCCTGGCATCGAGCTAATGATTGATGCAAGACAAATATCCCACTTGGGATTTCGGCGGATTGAAGGCTTTGAAAGGGCACGGCTTCAGCCGTGCCACAAAAAAGCCAATAAGATGCTGGGCTTTAGCCCCTGAGGGACCGCCAGTCGATGCGGACGAGACCTTTCCGCATGACATGGGATTCTACGCTGGTTTGTGATCAGGTCAAGGACGGGCTGCGCGGCAGTCGAGATTTGTGGTCTCCCATCCGCCCACTCCGTCTCTTGACTTTCACGGGCGGTCAGTTATACTCCGGGGCATTCCTAGAGCCTGTTATTAACTTTGTTCCATTGTTTGCATTGGGATAGGGATTTCCGGTCGAAGCTGTTCATGCTCGAGGCATGAAGCCGAATCGAAGGGGCTATCCCAGCGACGTTACGGA
>JBAUBR010000198.1:0-4086 GCA_049676965.1 Occallatibacter sp. | reverse complement strand
ACAAGAAGAGCCTCGATCTGCTCCAGTCGTATCCCTGGCCGGGTAACATTCGTGAATTGCAGAACGTGATCGAGCGATCCGTCATTGTATGTGAGACAGGGACTTTTTCAGTTGATGAAAGTTGGCTCTCTCGGCAGCCTCCTGTAACCGAACCGAATGGCCGATCAGACCTATTTAAGAGGCTTCCCTCCCAGGAGAAAGCGATCATCGAGGCTGCATTGAGTGAGTGCGGAGGCCGAGTGTACGGGCCCTCCGGCGCCGCAGCCAGACTCGGTATGCCGCGATCCACTTTAGAGTCGAAGATCAGGTCGCTGAAGATCAACAAGACTCGCTTCAAAATTACAGATCCCTCGAAGATCGTCTAACCTCTTGGGCCTAATTTAACAAATGGACGAGAGGCTAGACTTTCCAGGGCTCGCGAACACATGGACGATGCGCGTTGAAAACCGGCTGGACATGAAACTGACCGGCATCAAAAACGACTCTTGGTCTGAAGGTGCAGGGGACGAATGTGGACGGAATCCAACAGCTAGCCTCACAGATCCAGGACGCCCTTTCTGAAATGCCACAGGTGCGGTCTGTGTTTTCACAGAAGGTCGCGAAGAGTTTCTATGTCAACGTCGACGTCAGTCGGGAATAAGTGGCTCGCTATGGCGATCCTAGAATGATCGGCATTTCAGGCTTTCCGAGAACGCGCTTTAGACCGGTGCGCCGGACTCAAATCGGTAGGTTGACCGGGGGCCGACGACACGCAAACGGAGTATAATTCTGGCGCCATGCCATTGGCAGAACACAATTCCGAGCGGGCTGGCGAGATGCGCGAAGCCGATTGTCTTGCGGGTGGCGGTGAGATGGGCGAGCGAATCCGCCTCCACCATTGGGCAACCACACCGCTCGGGCGAGTATCTGACTGGCCGCAACCGTTACGGATAGCAGTGAGCCTTTGCGTGAAATCTCAGCTCCCCATTATCATCCATTGGGGGTGGCCAGATCTTATCGTTCTCTACAACGATGCGTTTATTCCACTGCTCGGCGACAAACACCCGAGTGCGCTTGGGATGCGGCTATTCGAATTCTGGCCCGAATTGCGTCCCACGATCGAGGGGATGTTGGAGACCGTGCTGACCAAGGGTACGGGTGCTCTTTCCGAAGGTCTGCTCCACGTCTACAACTGCAGGGGATTTCTCGAGGAAAGATATTACACCGTATCCTTCAACCCGATCGTGCTGGAGTCTGGAATGCCGGGCGGCTCCTTCACTCTTATTGACAACATTACGGATCGGGTGATCGGTGAGCGGCGTCTTCGGACGCTCCGCGATCTCGCAGCCCGCTCAGGGGACGTGAAGGAAACGGAGGAAGCCTGCCGAATTGCCGCCGGTGTGCTCTGCGAGAACCGCTATGACCTGCCATTCGCGCTGCTCTACGTAATCGAGAAGGACCGAAAAGTGGCTCGACTGGTGAGCAGCGTAGGCGTAGACGTTGGGTCGAATGCGAGTCCTCGGATCGTCGAGCTCGCAGATCCGGAGGCCGACACAGCGTGGCCCCTCACAGGAGCAGCTGGCGGGAACGAGCCGCTGCGCGTTGACGATCTGTCGCAACGCTTTGGACCTTTTTCGGGAGGTCCGTGGAATGATTCGCCCAAAGGTGCATTGATACTCCCCATCACTCCAACCGGCCGCGATCTTCCAGAGGCGATACTGGTGGCTGGCATAAGCCCTCGCAGGGCCCTCGACGACGCCTATCTAATGTTCCTCAATTCGATCACTACCGAGATCGGGGCTGCCATGGCGCGAGCGGTCGCATATCTGTCCCGTAAAGGAATGGAGGATCAACTTCGGGCGATCGTGCACACGATCCCGGCGCTGGCGTGGACAGCCAATCCTGATGGTGAAACTGATTTCTTCAACCAACGCTGGCTCGACTTTGCCGGTATCTCGATCAAGGACGTACTGAACTGGGGGTGGGCCAACGCCATTCACCCGGATGACCTGAATCGACTCGTCGAGTACTGGCGATCGATTCTCGCGTCCGGCGAGACGGGCGAGATCGAAGCACGGATCCGCCGTTTCGATGGAGAATATCGATGGTTCTTGTTCCGTGCCGACCCGTTGAGGGATGAATCGGGCAAGATCGTCAAATGGTATGGAACCAACGTAGATATCGACGACCGAAAACGAACTGAGCAGTTGCAAGCTGAGCTGGACCGCGCCAAGAGCACATTCTTCAGTAACACCAGTCATGAATTTCGGACGCCTCTAACGCTTTTGCTTGCTCCTCTCGAAGACGTCCTACGCAGGAGGAGTAATTCACTTGAACTGAAGGATCGAGAAGCACTCGATTTAGCTTATCGAAATGCTTTGCGCCTACAGAAGCTCGTAAACTCGTTGCTCGATTTCTCCCGCATTGAGGCGGGTCGTCTAAGAGCTGTGCAAGAGGCCACCGACATTGGTACGCTGACTGCCAATCTTGCCGCTGTGTTCCGCTCTGCCATCGAGCGGGCCGGTATGCGGCTCGTGGTAGACTCTCCTCCGTCTTCGACAGCGATATCCGTGGACCGTCAAATGTGGGAGAAGATCGTTCTCAATCTCCTATCCAACGCTTTGAAGTACACATTCGAAGGAGAGATCGGAATCACTCTTCGCGAGGCCGGCGACTGCGTGGAGTTGCGCGTTGGTGACTCCGGTGTGGGGATTCCCGAGCAGGCACTGCCACACATCTTTGAACGCTTCTATAGGGTTGAGGGTGTTGAGGGTCGGTCCGCAGAAGGTACGGGCATTGGCCTGGCGCTGGTGGAGGAGCTTGTAAAACTCCACGACGGGACGATCAAGGTGGAGAGCCGTGTGGGCGAAGGGAGCGTGTTCACCGTATCGATCCCACGCCGTTTGGCTGCAAGACAGTCCGACCAACCCGAAAGTTCATCCGGCGTGTCAAGTGCTGGTGCTTTCGTCGAAGAGGCTCTGCGGTGGCTCTCCGATCCCTCTTCAGGAACGAGTGTGCCGGAGGCGTCCGCTTCAACACAAAAGCGCACTTCATCAGTCGCAGGCGACGGTAAACCCAAGCCGCGAATTTTGTTCGTTGACGACAACGCCGACATGCGGAACTATGTTTCAGCGCTATTGGCTGAACGCTACGAACTCACAACGGCGGCAGATGGGTTAACTGCACTTGCCAAGTTGCGGCAACAGCCAGCAGATCTGGTGCTCAGCGACATTATGATGCCCGGCCCGGATGGTTTCGAGCTGCTGAGGGCCATCCGAAGCGATCCGGCAACTCGTACCACGCCAGTTATCCTGCTTACCGCACGGGCCGGCGAAGAATCAACGGTCGAGGGCTTAGAGCAGGGTGCGGACGACTACCTTACCAAGCCATTCAACGCAAGAGAACTAACAGCCCGAGTGGCGGCGACTTTGGCCCTCGCGCGATTGCGCAAGGAATCACTCGAGCGGGAGCAACTCTCCAAATCCGAAGCTCAACTCAGACAGATTGTCGATGCTATACCGCAGATGATTGCAGTGCTGAATCCGGATGGCACTCTTATTTATGCGAACCACACCAGTATCGAATACACGGGCCTCACAATCGAAGAGCTGACGAGAGGAGATTTTAGCGATCGGGCAGTACATCCCGAGGATGTCGAACGGCTACGGAGCGAGCGCCGAGAGGCTCTTTCGCGGGGGGAACGGTTTGAGAACGAACAGCGAGTCCTGAGCAAGAACGGCCAGTATCGGTGGTTTCTAATGCAATACAACCCGGTGATCGGTGAAGACGGACAGGTGATTCGGTGGTACGCGACCGCAACCAATATCGATGATCGCAAACGATCGGAAGAGAGACTGCAGCAGGAGAACGTTGCGCTGCGCGAAGAAATCGATAAAGCGTCGATGTTCGGGGAAATTGTTGGAACTTCTCCGGCACTCCAAACGCTGCTTTCACGCGTGACCAAGGTCGCTGCCACGGAGTCCACTGTTCTGATCACCGGCGAGACCGGCACAGGCAAGGAACTGGTTGCCCGCGCGATACACAGGCGCTCCCTGCGCTCCTCATACGCGTTTGTGAGTGTGAATTGCGCAGCCATCCCACGCGACT
>JBAUBR010000197.1:0-2766 GCA_049676965.1 Occallatibacter sp. | reverse complement strand
ACGCGCCAGGGAGCTGCCGGACTGGCTACCCGACCGCTGGAAAGCCGCACAGAAACCACGCTTGGCCGCCCTGCAAGGTCAAAACCCGCAATCTTGACCAGCCCTGTGGTTCACCTAACGCTCACGTAGATGACTGCTCCAGGCGTCGAATCGGTGATGTAGAGCTTTTGGGGAGAGGTGAAGGTGCTGCCTGAAGGCGGAGAGAACACAGGCGCGGCGGTGACTCTGACCTCTTCTCCGGCGACCGATATCTTTTGGGTGTTGCCTTTCTTGTCAAGCGTATCGGTGGTGACGGCTAAAGATTCCTCAATCTCCCTTGAGGTAGCCGCGCCAAGTGGTTCAGCCGGATTGAAATCGATGGTCAGTGTGCAGCCATCAGTCGCGGCAAGCAACGAATCCGCCTTGCAATCCGTCGCCACGCCCGTACCTTCAGGGAAGTTCGCTGGGTAACTGAGCGCCGAGAGTTTCAGGTCCTCGTTGCCAAGGTTGGAAACGAGGACGGTTTGAGTACTCTCGCTGATTGCGTCATGATATCCCGCCTTGCCAAAGCTGAGGGCCGGTGGATCGCCGTAGCCTGCCTTAGCCAACTCGCCCGCGGTGAAGTAAAGATTCCTTCTTCCGTCGATGGCGACGCTGGAGATGTAGTTCCCGTTAATGGGGACGGAAGCAACAGTCATTGAAGTCACTCCGTTCGAAGTCGACACCCGGTAGATGGTTTGAAGATTGGATTCGGCCACGAAGAGGTTTCCGCTTTCATCTACCGCGACGGCCGATGGCGCTTCCCATCCGCTACCGATGAGCGTTTGCACATAGCCGCCGCCTGAAGGAGTTTCCTCATAGACGCCAGGTCCGTCGAAGCCGTAATGTTCTGGATTGGCCTGGTCGACGACATAGACGTTTCCCCCGCCATCGACCGCAACACCGACCGGGAAGCCGAATCCACTCCCGATCTCCCTCTGCACGTAGCTTCCGTCCGGCTGCAGCGCCTCCTGGTACACAGCGGGATAGGAATCGAGATAGGAGCTGAATGGCCCGTCACAAGAACCATTGGTGACAACATACACATTGCCTCTGCTGTCAACTGCCACAGCCTGGGGCAAGCGCAGGCCGGAGCCGATGGTCGATTGGGCGTAACTGCCGTCTGCCTGGAGCGTCTCCTTGTATAAGGCCATCGTAAGCACGTCGGCGATGTAAACATTTCCGCTGCCATCGACTGCCGAACTTACGGGCGCGTGAAGTCCTTGACCGATCACGGTTCGACTATAGACACCATCCGGCAATAGCGCCTCCCTGTACACATGGCCTGGATTTTTGCCGCCTTCCTCACATTCATCTCCGGCATCCGCGACATAGAGATTGCCGGCTGCATCGGATGCCACACCCGCGAGGGCGATATAGTTGTTGTCCAGCGAGGTATGCACAGCCGCTTGAAACACCGACTGCGGGCCTATACCTGAACCTTGCAAATAGACTGTCCCAATTACATTGCCAGTCGTACCTCGCAATACTACCGCGCCAAGATCCGTTCCAGCCGAATGGGGCCCGAGCGTCACATTGACTGTACACGTATCGCCGGAGGTATAAACCCTTCCCGCAACGCATGTTCCCGTGCCTGCATCCTTAAAGTCAAGATTGGGAACACCCTGCGTCAAGACGGCGATGCTCCCGACGGTTGCCCTGGCTCGAAAGGTTACAGTCACGGGAGTGACTTCACTTGTATTTCCGATACTTACGGGCCCAACGCTGAGCTCACCGGCGGCCCCGATGGGTTCCGGTGCAATAACCTGTGCATAGATGCCCCTGGTAAATGCTTCGTATGTCGAGTCCCCCGAATAGGTTGCCGTGACGGCGTAGGAACCTATGGCAAGAGAAGGAACAGTGTAAGACGCCACGCCATCCCTCACACTGACCGTACCCAGGAGCTTGTTAGCGAGATAAAAGCTGACCGTACCTGTCGGCGTTCCCGCACTGCCATTTTCGGCGAGCGTGAAGGTGATCGGATCACCAGCGACAGCAGGGTCGGGAGTTGCTTGAAGCGTCGTTGCATTGAAAGGCGAGCCTTCGAGGCCTTCAACTGATGCCGCAGCTTGCAATGTGTTTGGCACGTTCAGAGTGTCGGATCTCACCAGGACCGTCCCGGTTAGCGTTCGGGATCCCTCGCCGTTGTGAACGACCGCTGTAGGGGTGAAGTCGATATTCAGGTTGCAGCTTTGCCCGGCTTCGAGCGTTATGTTCGAAGTGCATTTGCCAGCTCCCTGGGTGTCTTGAGGAAAGTTGGGAGGATAGCTGATTTCAGTTATGTTGAGAGGTGCGCTGCCAGTATTGACGGTAGTTACCGTCTTGGGGCTATCCACGCTCGTCGTCCCCTCATAGGCCAGGAAAAAGTCGAGTGGCTGCGGTTTCGAAAGATCAAGCTCCATTGGCCCACAGGCAGCGGCAAAGAGATTGCCGTTCCCATCGATCGCCATGCCCAATGTTTCACATGGAAAGATAGGCGAGTCACTCGTGTCATAGAAATTGAGCGTGATCTCGGTGTAGGCACCATTCGAATAAGTCTCTTTGAATATACCGATGTGCGTGTATTCGTTGTATCCGTCGTCGGAGACATAGACGCTGCCTGTCCCGTCCACTGCAATGCCGCCTAGAGCCTGTTATTAACTTTGTTCCATTGTTTGCATTGGGATAGGGATTTCTGTTCGAAGCTGTTCATGCTCGAGGCATGAAGCCGAATCGAAGGGGCTATCCCAGCGACGTTACGGATGAGGA
>JBAUBR010000196.1:0-36539 GCA_049676965.1 Occallatibacter sp. | reverse complement strand
ACGCGCCAGGGAGCTGCCGGACTGGCTACCCGACCGCTGGAAAGCCGCACAGAAACCACGCTTGGCCGCCCTGCAAGGTCAAAACCCGCAATCTTGACCAGCCCTGTGGTTCACCTAACGCTCACGTTCCAGGCGGTCGTGGTCGTAATTCCGGCTACATTTGTTGTCTCAGGGAACGCACCTCCACACGTAAAATTACTGTATGCTGTGACATTGCCATTTGGATCCGTTACTTGCGTAAGGAGACCGTTGCCGGGATCGTTGAAATGATAGAACGTTTTGACATATGTCGAGGAGTTGACATACTTATCGACCTCGGTCGCATGCCCGAATGCATCGCAGGTGTCAACTGTTTTCGACCAGATCGTCCCCGATGAATCCGTCGTGATATCTGAATAGAGCAAATACAGATTCGACCATCGTTTGTGCTCACGAACGCTCAGCATTCGAAAGGTGTTTTCGCAGTATCGCGAGGCGCAAAGCCGAAGTATTGTGATATGGGGTGGAAACAGTCTGCCCTGCTACGACTAGGTCTGCTTCCCTTTCCCGCTGCCGATCATCGATGTACCACGCGGAGTCGCTTGGAGCCCATTCGTCGCAACTCAACATTCGATCGATTGTCTGGACCGTAGCGGGGACGGAATCGACAACCCGGCTTTCGTGGCGATCTAAAGCGGACGCCCAGCGCTGCACAATTGTGCGAAAGCTCGCCGAGCATTCGGCGATAAAGACCATTGCCACAGTCCAGATATTGAATTCAAGGTATAGACCCATCAGCCTCAGCTTGACGATTTCGGATGCGGTAATTCCCAATTCTTCACGGAGCCCTCGTCGGGCAGTGTCCCATGGGTGATCATCCGCCCTCGTCCTTCCGTCACTGTGCCTTGCAAGCGTGTGCTCCTCAATCGAAACTGACCAGGACTTTGGAAAGAACTTCACGCGATCGCTCCTCCTGTTCAGAAGCAATCGGCGGCTGCCATCGGGCTCGTTGGTCAGGACAACGACATGGGCCGCAAGCACATGGGCGAGGACAGATCGTTTCAGTGAGAAAAGATCTTCACAGGCGCTTCTGTATTTCCCTCGTACTCCTTCTTGGATCGACGCGCCGTCCAGAAACGAGCATTCTGTCGCATAGCTGACTGGCAGCGCGGATATGACCAGCGGGGTGTCCTCGTCTGTTAACAAATCTGAGTAATCAAGGAGCGAATAGACGTCGTTCGCTTTTGCGTCTGCAGGAAAGGGGAATTCCTGAATCATTTGGTTCAACGCTCCAGGTAATTCGTATCTGCTCAAGGCGGAAAAGCGCACCTCGTTCTCAGCCCACCCATCCACCTCGGCCCGGTCAGCGAGGCAAACACACCAGCCCATGCCGTTCACGGCAATTCTTCGGGCCTCGAAGTATTTGAGGACCTCTGACCGCAATCCATTGTTCGGCCCCCAATAAGCGGTATTCAAGCATGAGCCTGTCTCCGTGTCATTTGCGATTCGACCAACGCCTTCGAAATCCATCGCAGGGAGACCTGTCGAAGGTACGCTTTGGAGATCAAGCGTCGTTTTGATCGCGTTGCGAAGAGAACCTGTGATTTTCCGAATTTCGTCTGAATGACCGCTAATCAGCGGCAGAGGATCTGCCGCAAATTGTGAGTGAAAAGTAAATCCAATGGAAGGCTCGTGTTGAATCCAATCTCCGCCGAGACAAAAAGCGAGTTCGCCGATCGTCTTTCGAATTGTCTCGCGTTTTTGGTCTAAGGTGTCAATCTTAGCTTGCCATACTTCCGTCGCAAGATCCTCGTAGGTTACCTGGGAGTTTCGCCGGTCAAGCAAAAAGACGAGTGATCGAAAAACGAGTTGCCTCAGGCGACTTCCGATAGGTGCACCGTCGAGGGTCACCGCGCGATCATCGTGCACGTAAGCGTTACGATTAACTTCAAGCAAATGATTTCCGTTCGCCGATCGCACTCTAATGATGCCTTCTTGCATCGGAAATTTCCTTCCAACGATTTCCAGTCAGTGGGCCCATATTTCCTTGGATTGGAAATGCAATTGGCGCTAGCTTCCAGTTAGGTGATCAACGGGTTCCGCCAAAGAAAACTCCCCGGACGGTGACCAGACCATCCGGGGTGCACCGCGGAACGCGGTGAGCGTTCACCTGACAACGGCAGATGAACGCTGTTCCGAGAGGACCACTGACTTGTGATCTTGCGGCAGCAACTTTATAGGTACCACGCAAGGTGCTGTATTGTCAACGATTTACGAGTCGGCCCATGTTCGCATCGGCTAACAGCTCCATCTGTTCATTCCAACAACAAGCAACCGTAATGGAAGGGACAGAGATGACAGACAACTCAATCTCCAAACCAAAGCTCCTCGTGGCCCACGATTATGCGGAGTCTTCGGGTGAGTGTTTACCGGGCGAAGAGGTCATAGCATGCTTCCTCGTAGTCCGCACCAAGCGGTATTGGATTCCGTGGGGTCCCACTCACCTCGTGCTTGCCGACTTCCTGTGCAGGCATCGACGGATGGCTCTCGATGCCTGGCAGATCGCGGCCAAGCTACAGGACGACCCGTTCGTCCTGCAACACGCAACCAATGCGCCGGGCTATCATGAAAGGCCGGCGCGCAGTAGCAGAACAGCCGTGCGGCAGCAGATCCGGCGGATGCGGGATGTGCTGGCCATCCTCATCAAAGAGGAAGGGCTCGACCTAGATGCCAAAGAGGTCATCCGCTCGGAAGAGACTTCCACGCGGGTGGTTCGGTATCGGATCGGGATCGATGTCATGTGGGAGCACTGGCAGCGTCCAGAGAATCCTGATGAATTCTTCGATCCACGCATCCCGGATATCCCTCCAGGTCTGCTAGGGCCCGGAGTCGGTGTTCGGCTGGAAGCCTAGTGGTGACCGTTCAATTCAACCCTCGGTGGACGCCTGGCATTGATAGAAGTCCACCGAGGTTTGCTTGCACGGCGCAAGATTCGCGTCCCATAAACTCCGAATTCAACGTCGCGCTGGATTCCGGGAACTGTCTCACTTATGAGGCGCCCGGACTCCTTTACCGAAGTGATCAACGGGGAATGGCTAGCTCCCGCATTGCAGAGTATTGCCGGAGGTCGGCTCCCGCGCTGCGAAAGTAACTTATCCATAAGCCTTGCAAGCTTTCCCAGTAGGCTCTGGAGCGGTCGGCGTCGTCGGCTCCAAGCACCGAAACTTGAAGGCCATGGAGTTTGGGAAGCGGCTGGCAACGACGCGCGATCGCCGCGAACGCAGGCGCAAGCCTGGTCGATTCGAGGTCGAGCTCCGCCGTATCTTGCCGCATGTCGGAAAAGATAACGAGAGCCCGTCTGCTCGAGTGCGGCTCCTGGGCGAAGATCTGACTGGCCAATTGAAGGGCGCCAAGGATGTCGGTGCGGCGGAAGTGCGGATCAAGCCGGGCACTTCGCTGTCGCCACGTGCGGACCAGCTGACCTCTGGCCCCCGAGAGCCGCTCCCCAAAGTAGCCAGGATCGGCCCCGGTCCGCGCCGACATCAATATATATGGCTGGGCGAAGCTGTGGTCGGTGATGCCGATGACCGTAACGCGAGAAGCAGCCGGAACCTGGGCCAGCACACCGGTGACGGCATCAATGTTCTTTTGAAACTCGCTTTTGCCGTCCGGTCCGGTTGCGGCAACGGATGCGGTCAGATCGATTGCCACTACCAGGTTTTCGTTAGCCTGCGCGCGGGACACCGGAACTGCTAGAGCGGCGAACGCCAAAGGAATAATGAGCGACTTCGAGAGCGCGCTGCGCACAGCGTTCGTGAGCATGGCCCGGTAGAAATCGCGCCAGAAGCGCACAGCAAAGATTGCCGGCTCATTGCGCAGATCGATCACCATTCTCGCGATCTGCGCTTTGCGCTCGCGCACAGCGGATAGTTTGCGCCGCATTCCGTTCCAGTCCTCGGACGAGTCCGGCACATGCAGCCACGCTTCGCGGAGCGCGAACGCCGCGCCCGTCTCCATGGCGAACGCGAGGAGGAGCAGTGCGAGATGCAATGGGCGATTCGACTTCGAATAGAAGTTGGTCTCCGGCTGAGACGCGGGCTCGGCGCCGTCGATCACGACCGCCTGTTCCTCGCCTTGCCGGAGTTGCTCGTCGAGCACGTTGGCACGCACATGGGCTAGCAACATCAGACTTGCGAGAGCGGCCAACGCGGCGGCGGCGTTCAGCGCCTTGAGTAACCGGTTCTGGCACTCGAGGGCATTCTCAACGAGAAACGGCGTGACGATGGCGACGCCAGCAGCGAAGACGCACGCAATGCGGCCAAGCCGAAAGGGAGCGAATGTGAATAGCGTCAGCGCGAGTCCGCCCGCGGTGAGCGCCGCCGCTACCGCCCAATAATAAACTGCTTTGAGCCGAAACCGGAGCGAAATGGAAGACGGAGGCGCGGAGAGAAGCCGATGTTCGATGTGGCTCTCCTCCTGCTCCGCGTCATGGAACTCTATCTGGAGACTCGCGATCGGGCCCTGATTCTTGAGCGCGATCCGCTGCTCCTCGTAGCCGCAGATGCGCCCGGCGTTAGCAACCAGGTTGTCGACGCCGCCGGCGCCGAGTTGCTGGCCGATGGCTTCGGGTTCAAGTTTCTGGTCGATCATTTCCCACCTCCTTGAGATCAACTCCGTCTTGATTCTCGAACCAGCCCTGATAATTTCGGTGACAGACATGCGACCCAGGTAACAAAAAGGAGCCGGGCAAAATGCTGGGCTCCTGTGGTTGAAGAGCTAAATGGCTTCGAGGACTTTCTTCGCCTGCTGGAGCTTCTGCAATTCGCGCTCCTCTTTGGCGAGTTCCTCGCGCATCTCGGCAACGCGCTGTTCCTGTCTGCCGATCTGCTCAAGCACGACCTCGATGGGCGTGCGCCTGATCCAGGGTTTGCGGACGCCAGACGATGTCTCACGTGTGGCCGGTTCTGGTTCCGACGCGGGCAATGGTTGCTGAGCCGCTGGGCGTGCTGCTGCTGCTTTTTTCGGTGGCATACGTCCTCCTTTAAGAGGTGGGTTGGTTGTGAAAGAGCTAGCTCCTAGCGGAGCAGGAGCAACAAACTGCGCATGGTTTGGATCTCGGATTCGAGGCCGTCGAGCGAACCGATCGCGCCGAGATAGTTGTTGTCGTCGAGTTCGTCGGAGGCGATGGCGAGACTGGTGAGAATCTTGCCGTTAATCTCTCGCGCGCGTCGAAGAACGAGTCTTCGCAGCGCATCGTCGCTCTCAGGCGCCTGGCGTTGCGGGTTGGTTTCGGGCATTGGTTGACTTCTCCGCTTCGGTTGACGGGTTGTTGTCGTGGGGCGGCTGGTTGGCTCCCCCATTGGCTTGAAGCGCACGAACTTTGGCTGAGTGCCACGCGTCAAGCCGCTCGATCGCATCTCGCAAAGTGGGGATTTCGAGGTGCGTATAGAGCGAGTTCACGTCGCCGCCGCGGCTGTGTCCCATCAGCTCTTTGCGCACATCGGCGATGACGCCCAGGTCGGCAAGGCGGGAATTGAAGGTGTGGCGAAGCGAATGAAACGGGAAGCGAGCGAGCGTGGCCCGGCGCAGCGCGCCGGCCCACGCCGTCTTGATCCGTCTCAGCGGCTGGCCATCATAGGTGAAGATCGAGCCGGAGGGCGCGGGATCGCCTGCGGACATTTTGGTGAGCAGGGCGCGAACCCGGCTGGTCAGGGGAAGGAGCCTATGCTCGCCTTCGGCGGTTTTCGACTGCGTTACTGAGAGCACGTTGCGGTCGAAGTCCACGTGCTCCCAGCACTGGTTGAGGAGCTCACCTCGGCGCAGGCCGGTATCGACCGCAGTGATGACGATGGGTTCGAGGTGCGGCGCACAGGCGGCGAGGAGCTTCAGCTCATCGGCGACCGAGAGCACCGGCCGATGCCGTCCCCGCTCCCGCGCCATGCGGATACGGGCGATAGGGTTGGCGGGAAGGAAGCCCTCGTCGACCGCCCAGTAGAGCAGGTGGCGAAGCACTTCGACGTCCCGGTTGATCGTGGTTTCAGAGAGCGACTTGCCGAACCGTTCGTGGTAATCGAGCTGGCGCTCTTTACGGTAGCCGCGTCGGATCCAGCCGCAATACTGCCTGCAGCGTGTCGACAGCGGCCTGATAATTCTTTAGTTCCAATTCACATTGGCCAAGCCCCAACAACGAATCGACGTTGTCGCGCTGGAGCGCGAGGGCGTGTTCATACGCACTTCCTGCCTGCTGCCATTTTGCCAGCTTCGCGTCGGCCGCAGCCAAAAGCTGCAAGGCTTCTATGTCGTTGGGATGGGCTTCCAACACTCGCGTGGCGAACTGCTCTGCGCCGGCAAAATCCATTGACCTTAAATCCGCGGCGGCTATGTCGTAGTCAATGCGCGGCAGCGTAGCATCGGCGTGCTGCGCTTTGAGCAGCCAACGCAGGCCTCCCTCGCAATCTCCCGTTCCGCATAACAGCTGTCCGTACTTCTGCCACACCGACGCGTTATCCGGCTCCGCTTTCAAACTTAGCCGGATAGCTCGCAGCGCGAGATCGTTCTGCCCATTCAGGTGATAGGCCTGCGCAAGATAGTATTGCGCGTCTCCATCCCCTGGCAGAATGCGGACGCAGCGCTGCAATAGCTTGATTGATTCGTCCTTATTCCCCACAGACAGCTTATAGATCCCTACCTTCAACAAAAGATCGGGATCATTTGGGTCGAGCTTCAACGCCTCTTCATAAGTGAGTGCGGCCTCGGCGGTGCGTCCGTCCTCTTCCAGCAACATGGCCTTCAGTTTCATCGCCGGCGCAAACTTCGGGTTGTCGTCTAGGGAACCTCTGCACAAGTGATCGACCCGTGTGATTGTTGATTAAACTATAACCATGAAGCGAAGTGCGCGTTTTCAGCAGACACTGGCATCGCAGGCGAGTTTTTCGAAGTATGGGCGCAAGAGCAAGCGGGAACTGTTTCTTGACCAGATGAACCATGTGGTTCCCTGGTCCGAGTTGCTGGCGCTGGTCGAACCGGTCTATCCCAAGGCGGGCAACGGGCGACAGCCGGTGGGTCTGGCGATCATGCTGCGGACTTACTTTCTTCAGCAGTGGTTTGGCTTTTCCGATCCCGGCATGGAGGAAGCGTTCTATGAGTCGACCGTGCTGCAGCGCTTTGCGGGAGTGGATTTGGGCGTGGCAGCCGCGCCAGACGAAACGACGATCCTTCGTTTTCGCCACCTGCTTGAGCAGCACGATCTGTGCGGCGAAATGCTGATGACAGTGAATCGCTATCTGGAAACGAAGGGCATCCGCATCTCGACGGGCACCATCGTGGACGCGACGATTATTCACGCGCCCAGTTCGACCAAGAACTCCAGCGGCAAGCGCGACCCGGCGATGCATCAGACCAAGAAGGGCAAGCAGTGGTACTTCGGCGCCAAGGCGCACATCGGCGTGGACAGCAAGGAGACGGTGGTGCATTCGGTGATCACCACGGCGGCCAGCGTGGCCGACAAGCACATGCTGGCTGACTTGTTGCATGGCGATGAGAAGAAGGTTTGGGGAGATGCGGGCTATCAGGGCCAGACCGAGGCGATTCATGAAGCCGCGCCGAAGGCGCAAGACATGACTTCGCGCCGGACCAAATACAAGAATCATGTCGATGAAGAGGCCAAGCGCAAGAACACGACCAAGGCCAGAGTCAGGTCCAGGGTGGAGCACCCGTTCCGCATCCTCAAGCGGGTCTTCGGATTTACCAAAGTGCGCTACCGCGGCATCTGGAAAAACCACCAGTGGCTGTGCGCGGCCTTCGCGCTGGTGAACCTTTACCAGCACCGTAACCGGTTGGCCCCGCAACGGGCGTAGTGTCTCCGGAGGCCGGAAAACGGCCCTCCGAAGATCAAAAAATCCACCAGCGACAGACATGTTCCAGCGCAAAACCGCTTCAAAACTGAAAGAATCATCTGTAGCCGCGTCATAGCCACAAAACTAATGACCTGCGCAGAGGTTCCCTAGCAACTGGAGAGCGAGTTTCATGGCTCCTTGCCGATCGCCGTGGTCGGCAAGTGTGAGAGCTCGATGTAACTGCTGCGCTAAGCGAAGTTCCGCAGGCCGAACGCTGCTTTGCGGTTGGAGCGCAATGACTTCCCTGGAAAAAAGAAACGCCAGAAGAACCCCTACAAACAACTGATTTCCTCGGAGACCGGATGTTCGCTTATGGCGCAAGAAAGCAGGGGGCACGACACCGCACTTCCGTCTTGGCCTTCTGCAATGTTTCCGATATCGAAGAGTTTCAATCATGCGGATCCTAGTGACGTCATTGCTTTGCAGCTAATGCAGCTTTGATGGATGCTCCGGCGGCGTAGCGGAGACAATGCCCTGCCCTTCAATCACCACATAAAACCGGTCAACAGTGAGGTTGGTCAGAGTCTCTTTCCGTCCATCCGGCCACATCACTTCAGCCTCATTGAGGTGCTCATGAGTTCCCAGCCCGAAATGTATGCGCAGGTCGTTCTGCGACAGGTAACTTCCCCCGCTCAACACTTCGCCAAGTTGCACCAGGTCTCCTGCCGTGGCTCGTAAACGTGCATTCAGAGCCAAACGATCGCCCTTTGTGCTTTCGAGTTGAAAGCTGATCCAATGGTTCTGCGGACTTCCTTCGGGGCGCAGAATCATGGGCTGGCCTACCAGATTTTCAACCACGGCCTCCATCCTACCGTCGTTGAACAGATCGCCCACAGAAAGTCCGCGGCTCACCTGCGGCACCTGGATGGCTGCGCCTACCTGTCGGCTAATGTTTCTGAAGGTTCCGTCCCGCTGGTTCATCAACAACAGCTTCGGTTCAAGATAGCGGGCCGCGGTATGAGCGTTATCCACTTGTGGATACACGTGCCCATTGACAAGGAAGAAATCCTGCCAGCCGTTGTTGCCGAAATCGACAAAGGCATCGCCCCAACCCACGAAGCCCTGCGTGCTTCTGGCAATTCCGGAAGGTATCGACATATCGGTGAAGTTCATATCTCCGTCGTTGCGATAGAGGGCTGTGTACTCATTGTCAAAATGCGATATCGCTACGGACATTCGTCCGGTGTGCAGATAGTCGCCCATAGCCAAGCCCATGTTGGCCTGTTCAGCACCGTCTTCGTTTGCGCCCACGCCCGAAATCAGGCCAACATCCACAAAGTCTCCCGCGCCGTCGCCCTGATAAAGATAGTTCGCCTCGCCGTCGTTTGTAACAAACAGATCGAGCTTTCCGTCATTGTTAAAATCCGACCAGATAGCCGTCAGTCCATAGCGGCGTTCGGCGTCGCCAACTCCGGATCTCCGGGAAACATCGGTAAACGTTCCGTTCGCGTTGTTATGGTAGAGATTGTCGGGAGCCCCTTTCAGGCCGCGGGGACCGCATTGCACATCGACTCCCAGATATTTGCAGGACTTGACCGAGCCAAATGCGGGCAAGTCGTTGAGGTGAAAATCGACATAGTGCGACACAAAGAGATCGGCCCAGCCGTCGTCGTCATAATCTCCGAAGGCCGCTCCCGTCGCCCATTGGGAATCGCCCCCCAATCCGCTGGCCTTAGTTACATCGCTAAACGTGCCGTTGCCGTTGTTACGATAGAGCACCACGCCGTCGAGACATGTGACGAGGAGGTCAGGCCAGCCGTCGTTGTTGTAGTCGCCAACAACCGCGCCCATCGCCCAACAGGGATAACCGACCCCTGCTTTCTCGGTTGCGTCCGTAAATGTCCCGTCGTGGTTGTTATGATACAAGGCGCTGCGCGCCTTCACTCCATGCAGGGCCATTTCCACGCTGGGCGCGTTGGTGAAGTAAATATCGGGCCAGCCGTCGCGGTCGTAATCGATCAACGCGACTCCCCCGCTCATGGACTCAGCAATGTATTTGGACTCCGGGCTCGACTGGTGTTCGAAATGAATGCCGGTTGAGGCCGTAATGTCGACTAACTGTGGATAATTGGGCAAAGGTCCGGTTGCTTCTCTTTCGGCCGCGGCCTTTTCACGTTCCGCCGCAGGCAGGGGCGTAGGTGTGCCCATCTGTCCGATTGCAACGGCGTTGAAGTAGAGGACAGAGAAGACTCCGCATAAGCCGATAAGTACCGCTCGCCCCGGCATCAACACCGTGCCGGAGCCTCGCGCGCTGAATTTATTCCTCATCCTGACTTCCCGCGCGAATCTCTTCCGGCTGTATGAGCAGGTCCTTGTATACGGCTCGCAGTTTGTCCTTAAGATCTTTGCATTTCTTATAGAGATCCACTTCACGCCTGGCATCGTCCATTCGGCCCATTTTTCTATAGAGTGTGCTCAGGCGGTAGTGCGCGATGGCATTGCCGGGATCCAGTTGCACCGTTTCCTCGAGAAGGCTCAGCGCCTTGTCTGTCTGATTCATTTCGATCAGCGTCTTGGCCAGTCCAAGCTTTGCATCCGCATCGGCGGGCTGCAGCTCAACCGCTTTTGTGTAATCCTGGTAGGCCTGCTGAACATCTCCGCTTTGCGCGGCGATCTCCGCCAGGCGGCAAATTGCCTTTTCGTCCTGCGGATTCTCCACCAATGCCTGCCGATATTCCTGCTCCGCCTCTTTCTTTAGAGCCTGATCCGGCGAGGTTTGGAGCAGTTCCGCCAATTCGAAATGAACGCCGGGCAGATGCGGATCGATGGCGATCGCCTTGCGGTACTGCGCAATTGCGCCGTTGGTGTTCCCCTGCTTCGCCTCTTCATGAGCCAACAGCTGGTGCATCTGCGCGGATTCCGGCTGCGCCAGTGAAAGCGACAGCATGGCCTCCGCGGAGAGATCGGAGTAAGTGCGATACGCAGCGTACAGCACCTCCGGGTTGTCCGGAGCCGCTTTGCGCAACTCCGCCAGAACCGGCGCCGCCTGATCCAGATCGCCGCTTCGCGTGAACAGGCCCACCAACTCAAGGCCGACCTGGACTTTGAATTTCTGGTCTTGGATGAGGGGAAACGATGCTTCCAAATCCTTGCGGCCCTGCGCAAAATCCTGCGTGCGCAATTCGGCAATTCCAAGTATGCCTTGAATTTTGACGAGTGACGGCTGCTTAGACACGGCGGCGCGCAGATGGGGAACGGCGTCGGCAATCTTGCCTTGAAAGTACAGCAGAACCCCAAGGTTGCCTTGTGTATCGACATCTTCAGGATCGATGGCCACCGCCGCCTGCAGCTCGGGAATGGCCAATTCGGGGCGCTTTTCGCGGAGGTAACCCTGCGCCTTCTGGATGTGTTCTGCAAATGCCTGTTGTTTATTTTCTTCGTTCTGGGGGTAACACGGCGCGACGACAAGAAACCAGATCAATCCCGCGAAAAATTTGCACAGCTTTGCATTCATACTCAGCAGTCTATATGCAGGAGCAAATAAGAGAGGTCAAATCGCAAGAGAAAGAGACGGCGACGAATCGCCGTCTCTTTCCGGTGTGAGAGTTGAGTTAGAAGCTCAGGTGTGCGCCGAGCTGAATGTTGCGTCCGCCAACGGACGTACCTGTAATTTGCTGCGGAGCAGCCGAGGTGAATATGCCGTTGGCAGCAGGAGTCGCTAAGCCAACGCTCGGAGTTCCGAAGCTCGCGTGGTTGAATGTGTTGGTCGTATCGCAGCGGATCTGGAACTTGACTCCCTCCCACGGCAGATTGAACGATTTGGCGCCGGAGATGTTGAAGTAGTTGACTCCGGGACCGATGAGCGGATCTCGGCCCAGGGCTCCAAAAGCGCCGTTCGCCGGGTCCGAAAAGGCTGCAGGATTGGTCCAGGCGTTGGTGCAGCCTCCCGTGCCCGGCGCAGGCCCCGGAGCGCACCGCGGATTGCGGTTTGCCGCCGCTGTGCTGACGCCAGGCACCAGGTTTGGATACTGCGAACCCGATTGCGTGTAGGTGTTGTTCGTACCGAATACCTGGAATGGGTTTCCGGCCGTCTCGACCACCGTACCGGCAAGCTCCCAGCCACCCACCACCGCATCGGCCAAGGCATTGTTGCTGAGGAACATCTTGCCCTTGCCGAACGGCAGTTGATAGACCGCGTAGCCCTTGAAGGCGTTGCGAACGTCAAAGTTGGAAAGTCCGTAGTTCCTACCTGCCAGGTCTGTGCCCAGGGTGCTCGCGTACTGAAAGTCTTGCGGCCCTGCGTGGCTTCCCCATCCCGAGGAGTCCTGATCGTCGAGCAGCTTGGACCAGACGTAGTTGAAGCTGAGGCTCAGACCGTTGCTCATTCGCTTGTTGATGGTTACCTGCAGGGAGTGGTAGTTGGAGATGGCCTGGTAGAGGTTGCCGGGAAGTCCCTGGAAGTTGGTGAACGGGCGGTACTGCGTGTCGTTCGACGACAAATGATTCAAGGGAACTGAATTGACATCGGTCGGGAAGGTGAGATCGAGCCCGTGGCTTCCTACGTAGGCAACGGTGGCCACGTAGTCGGTACGGAAGGCCCGCTCAACTCCAAGGTTCCATTGCCAGATCTTCGGAATGGGCGTATTGAAGTCGTTGAATTGGCCGGATTGGCCATTGAATCTTCCCGGATCGGTGGACGCCGACGTGTAGGGCAAGGCTGTGGAAGGTCCGCCGCCCAACGGGTACAGCGTACCGGACCCGCTGAATTTCGTCACCGGGTAGATGCCGTTCGATTCGTCGGCAAAGCTACCCGAGGAGGAAACCGCGGCACCCATGCCGGCACCGAAGTTATCCAGGCTGAAGTTGTAAGAATAGAGCCCCATCCCGCCTCGAACGGTGGTGTTGCTCTTCGGCAACCACGAGAACCCTACTCGCGGAAGGACGGTGCTGAAGACATTTGCCTGCAGCGCCGTGCGCCCATTGGCGTGAGTGCTTCCGTACCAGTAAGCGCCCAGCGTACCGTCGTCATTTTTCACCGTGGGGTCAAAAGTTGCCTCGTTGCCGGTGATCTCATTGAAGCCATGACTGATCTCGTAGCGCAGGCCGAGGTTCACCGTCAGGTTTTGACGCAGCTTCCAATCGTCCTGGACAAACATCTGCGGTTTCTTCAGACGGGCTCCAAACTCCGGAGTGTACGACGCGCTCCAATTGTTGGGATATCCGAGCAGGAAATCGGCATATTCTTCACCCGAAGTGCTGTTGGGTGAAGCAACGCCGGTGGTGGGGTCGACCGTCCACTGCTCCGTATATTGACCGGAAAACTGCAAGGTTCCGGCATTGATGTTGCCCCAGGGAGTGGCGTCGTCACGGTAAAGTGCGATTTCTCCGCCGAAGTGAAGAATGTGCTTACCCCGGATCATGGTCACCACATCCGAAGGCTCGTAGACGAACTCCTTGTATTCGGCGTTGGTGGCGGGCTCGATCCAGGCGTAGGGGTAGTTGCGGACAAACTGCACCGCGGGAAGGATGTTCTCTTTGGCGAATTGCCAGCCCAGCTGAGCCGGATAGCCTTGCCCGGTGGTGGAGTCGGAGAAAAAGTTCAACTGATCGGTGTAACCGATTCTGGCTTCGTTGATGGTGCGCGAGCTGATGTTCCACACGTCGGTGATCTGAGCATTGTTATTGTCCACGTCGCCGAGCTGGCAAGCGATGGGGCAGTTGGTTACCTGATTGTCACCGTTCTCGATCTCGTCGCCCTGCGTGTCGGACATGGTCAACCGGTTGTTCGGAGTGATGTCATAGTCGAGCCGGCCAAAGTACCTTCTCCACGGACGAGGCTGCGGATCGGAGTAATACCAGTTGTTCGAGTCGACGCCGGCCGAATTGACGGTGCCGGTCACTGGATAACCGACCGTATTCGAGCCGGTCGGATAATACTGCTGGAATTTTGCGGAGACCGGGTCAAACAGTGTCGAAGGGATCGCGTTCCTGCCATACTCCTCAAGGAAAGACTTTCTTACAGGATACGGATTGCCTTTCGCATCGTGAGCAATCGTCTGTGTTGTCGGGTCATAGAGCGTGTAACCACCGGTAAAGTCGCCACCGCGGACAGCCGCCGTGGGGACAGTTTGAAAACCGGTCGACACGGTGTGATTGACGATCTGATCGTAGCCGAAGAAGAAAAACATCTTCTTGCGCAGGCTGGGACGGATCGCCACGGGGCCGCTTATGGTGCCGCCGAAGTTGTCATAGCGCAGGAAAGGAACAGTCGCCGACGCATTGAACTGGTAGCCCGCTGCGTTGAAGGCATCATTCTGGAGGTATTCGTAAGCTGAACCGTGAAATTTGTCTCCTCCGCCCTTGGTAATCTGGTTGATGACCAACCCGCCCACGCCGTACTGAGCCGAGAACGAGGAAAGCGAAACCTGCAGCTCCTGGATGTCTTCAAATACGGTAGGGTTGGCATTCTGGCTGGCGGGCAGAGTAGTCGTAGCGCCATCGGCGAGCACGTTGGTGAAGGGCAGGTTGCCGTTCGTCGAGACCTCCTGGCCCGGGTTTGAAGCTCCCTGGGAGCAGCCGCCTCCGCAGCCCACGGCGCCCGGTAACAGGATCATGAAGTTCTCCCAATCCTGGCCGTTCTCTCCGCCAACCTGCGGCAACTCCGCCATGGTGTTGGCTTCCAATGTGGCCGTTTGATCGCCCGATTCAGTGTTCAGCAAAGGAACATCGGTGCTGATCGTCACCTCCTGGCTGACCTGGCCGATCTTCAACTGGGCATTGACCGTTGTAAAGCCAACGTCGACCGTCACTGGACCGCGCACAAACCGGTCAAATCCTTCCCTTTTGAATGTGATCGTGTAGCGTCCTGCCACAATGGAAGACGTGTCGAACAAGCCATCCTGGTTGGTGGTGAAGTCCTTCGACACCCCGGTGTCGACGTTGAGCACGCTCACCGTTACACCCGGTATCAAAGCTCCCGTAGTATCGGTGACGATGCCTCGAATGTCGCCGGAGTTGATGCTTTGTGCAAGGCATACCCTGCTCCCACTTATTGCAAGTAGGACGGGCACAATCCACCTCAATGCATTTCTCATGAAACTAGCCTCCTGAGCTGTTAGCCGTACAACTGCTCCCCTCTCCCTCTCAATTCGGGGATATTATCCGGGGAATTTGGCCGCTTTCGCGGATCTGCAACTCAGCGATGCTGGTGCCTCCGCGAAACTAATTGCCGGGATCTGCGCGGCCAAGCGCACGCATTTGGTTGCCTCGACAGGCAATCAAAGGCTCCTCTGAATTCCGAGTGGATTCAAACACTCCGCTCTCATCATTGTCAAGCTAATGCGGCTCGGCAAAACGGCGATCTTATTTAGAATCAAGCAGATAAGTCTTTGGGTCGCGCGGTCAGCCGGCGTGCAAGAGTGGCCGTATAATGCGGCTGCTGAAACTCCTGGAACTCTGGCGTTGGTCAGCGACACAATCGTGTGCCTCGCCAAAACTCTATCCGGGCGCGACAGCGACGCGATGCTTTAATTCGAACTCAGGTTGGCAAATCGGCACGGATTCCAGTTTGCGGGAAAAGGGTGCTCTGCGGCCACGAATCGTTACGAAGTCGCTACGATGGAGGCAACAAAAGATGGCAAGCGTACGACGGCCTCAGCTCATTTTCACCTTTGATGCGAGTTGATCGAAGGAGTAACTCAGGCAGCCAAATCGTACCGATGATGCAGACCGCCGAGCCTTGGCATCGCAATAGTCTTGGCCCCCACGCCGGACTTGCTCAGTGCTTTGCGGCCGGCAGGTGTTCCCTTCCCCAACGCCATATGTGTTCGGTCGTCGTGGTAATAACGGAGGTACTCGTTGATCAGGCGTTTCAGATGCCGTTCGTTGAGAACGATCACATGGTCAAGCAGATCGCTGCGGCAGTTGCCAATCCAGCGCTCGGCAACACCGTTCTGACGGACCCGACGCTGCTTACGCTTTGCCGGCTGGGACTTTTACTCCGGAGCTTCCGGCAAGAGAGATCACTCTCTCCGCCGTCCGGTATACCTACAGTAGCAACTGGGCAAGTTCTACTGGCAGGTTCTTCCCCTGCTGGATTAGCAGCTAGCTTCGCTGCACCTTCCGCATCGCCGACAATCCAGGCGCGACCCGGATTATGGGCAGGCGGAGCTTCTCGGTGGTTTATCGGCCACAGCGCCATTTGGCCGCCACGAAAACCTTTCGATGATTCCACTTGACAACCAAGTGAAATATATGTTCACTTGATTACCAAGTGAAGAAGATGCACGCCAAAATCCTGCAGGGCACCCTCGATCTCATGATTCTCCGTACCCTCGCTACGATGGGGCCGCAGCACGCGTATGGCATTGCAAGCCGGCTCCAGCAGGTGTCCGAAGACGCGCTGAATCTGAACCAGGGCACCATCTATCCGGCGCTGGTGCGGCTGGAGCAGAATGGCTGGACGCGCGGCTCCTGGGGCACGACGGAGAACAACCGCGAAGCGAAATTCTATGCCATCACAAAGGCGGGATTGAAGGCGCTTGTTGAAGAGACTGCGCGCTGGCGCCAGATGTCGGGCGTGGTTGAAAAGCTGCTGGCGGAGGAGGAATAGCGATGTCCGGCTCAAGACGAATCCTGTCCAGGTTGCGCAATTTCTTCCGCAACAGTCGTGCAGATGAAGACCTTTCCCGCGAAGTTGCATCGCATCTTGTCCTGCTGGCCGACGATTTCGAGCGCCGCGGTATGTCGCCTGAAGAAGCACGACTGGCCGCGAAGCGTGCCTGTGGCGGCGTGGAACAGGCCAAGCAGGCGCATCGCGACGAGCGAACCCTGCTTTGGATGGAGCGGACGATGCAGGACCTGCGCTATGCGGTGCGGACGCTGGCGAAATCGCCGGGCTTTACGGTCGTTGCGATGTTAACGCTGGCGCTCGGCATTGGCGCAACGACGGCGATCTTCAGCGTCGTCTATGGCGTGCTCATCAGTCCGTATCCTTACGCGCATCCGGAAAAGATTTGGGTGCCGGGGTTGCAAAACGCAGGTAACCAGCAGATCATGCGCCCATTTTCGCGTGACGAGTTCAAAGCGATGGCGGCGTTGCCGGCGTTCTCAGAAATGATGGCGACAACCCCGAACCAGGTATTGTTGTCGGGGCAGTTTCCCGCGCAAAACATAACGGCCCCGCAACTCACTGCGAACGCCTTCGGGTTTCTTGGCGTGTCGCCGGTGATCGGCCGGACTTTCGGTCCTGGCGACTTTTCTGCGTCCGGTGAGCCGCAACCGGTCACCGTCATCACATTCAAGTTGTGGCAACAACTCTTCGGCGAAGATCCCAAGGCTCTCGGCCGGACGCTGCGGCTGGACGACCGGCTCTACACCATCATTGGTGTAATGCCGTCGCGGTTTGGGTGGTGGACAAGCGACGGGCTCTGGCTGCCGATGGCCAACACTGCGGGCGACCCCGGCCGGGTCTTTCCCATCGGCCGACTCACTCCAGGCGTCGATCCGTCGGTCGCGCGGCAGCAGCTTCAGTCGGTAGAGGCCGGGCTGGCCAAGGCCTATCCGGGAGATTTTCCCAAGAAGTCCTTCGCAGCCACGCTGACCAACTATCTGGACTTAACCGTGGCCAGCGGTGAAATGCAGAACGCGCTGCAACTGCTGTTCGGCGCGGTCGTGTTTCTGCTACTCATCGCCTGCGCCAACATCGCCAATCTCCAACTGGCCCGCGCCACGGGCCGCACGCGGGAGATGGCGGTGCGTTTGGCAATCGGCGCGGGACGCGGCCGGCTGGTGCGCCAATTGCTCACCGAGAGCGTGCTCCTGTCGGGCCTCGGCGGCGCGCTCGGCCTGGCATTTGCTGTCGCCATCACCCGGCTGATGGTGGTGCTGATGCCGGGATTCAATGTGCCGAACGAGGCGCGCATCGAGGTCAACGGTTACGTACTGCTTTTCTGCGTCGCGGTATCGCTGGTAACCGGAATCCTGTTCGGCCTGGTGCCGGCTTTGCAGGCCACCCGGCCGGATCTCACTGGCTCGTTGAAAGATGAGCGCTCGGCGGCGGGCTCAGTTCGTGGCGGCGCGTTTCGATCCACCCTGGTTGTGGTGGAGATGGCGCTGTCGGTCGTTCTCTTGATCAGCGCCGGATTGACGATACGCAGTTTTCTGGCGTTGCAGAACGTGGATCCCGGCTTTCGTCCCGAGAACGTGGTCACGGCGGAAGTGGATCTGCCGCAGTCGCGTTACACCACGCTGGAGCAGCGCGACCGGTTTGCCCAGGAGCTTCTCGAACGAATCCAAGCGATTCCTGGCGTTGAGGCCGCTGAGATCGGCAATGGAGGAACCCCATACGACGGGCGTCCAACCGGCTACGCGATCAACGGGCAGCCGGGTCCCGATTCCAAACCCCTCATCCTCAGCATGGTCGGCGCGGACTATCTGAAGACACTCGGCATCGCGCTGCGGCGCGGCCGAATGCTCGATCCGGACGACATCAAGCGCGGGGACCCGATCACCGTGATCAACGAGTCGGCGGCGAAGCTCTGGCCCGCCGGCCAGGACCCGATTGGACAACGCGTCCGCCTGGATTTCTTTACACGACCGGCGAGACGTGTGCTCTTTCCGATTAACCCATCGCCGGACTTCACCATCGTCGGCATCTGTGCCGATACGCACAACGATGGCCTCACAAGCGCATCGCTGCCTGCCGCTTTTGTGCCCTTCACGGTAGCGGCGCCGACCTGGCGCACGCTGGCCATCCGTTCGGGAGCCGACGCGGCCGTGATCATCAACTCAATGCGGACGGTAGTCGCCGGCATGGATCCGCTGCTGCCCGTGAGCAACACCAGAACCATGCAGCAGTCCATCTCCGAGCAATCCGCGCAGCCAAGATTCACCATGGCCCTGTTCACATTTTTCGCCGCAGTTGGACTCGCCCTGGCCACTGTCGGCCTTTTCAGCGTGCTGTCGTTTCTGGTCAGTCGGCGGACGCGGGAGATTGGCGTGCGGATGGCGCTGGGCGCGCAGCGCGGTGACTTGATGCGACTTGTCCTGAAGGACGGCGGCCGCCTCGCCGGACTTGGAATCCTGGTTGGGACCATCGCCAGCATCGGCGCCGTCCGCATCGTCGGGAGCCAGGTGGATCTGTTCCAGATAAACTCCATCGACCCGGTTTCGTTCGGTGCGGTGATTCTATTGCTTAGCCTGGTTGCCTTGCTTGCCAGCTGGCTGCCCGCCCGGCGCGCGGCGAAGGTGGATCCAATGGTGTCGCTAAGACACGAATGACGAAAATAGGTACTCACGCCAAAAATTCTTCAAGGTAAGTGCCCTCAAAAGTGGACTACACAAATCGAAGTGCTTTGCGCGATCGGGGCAGTTGGTGTGTAACCGGCAATCCGGACAGAACTCCATTTCGGCGACCGGCGGCCAAATCGGGGGAAGGCCACGCCCGTACCCGAACGGATTTCTTGCGAGCGCGACAATTGCCCTTGCAATGAAAATTGCACGTTGGCCATCGGACGGCGAGTTCGGAGAATCAGTTGGAGGAAGGGCCAAGAGCCAGTCCCAAGAGACCCCCTTCACCAAATCCCATGCGCGGTTTCCAAAGTCCCATGGGAAGAAATCCAGCAATACCGACGGATGGCGGCAACTGGCTATGTAGCGGCTTTTATAAGCTATTCGCTATACTGTACTTAAGTATGGCACTCCATCTGTCCCAAAACAGATCGAGCGATTTATTGAAAGCTATTGAAAGTTGGAGAAAATAATTGCTTCTGATTGAAAGGCTTAGCGCCTGACCCACGTTCCTTGTTGAACCCTGTGGCTTTTGGGTGCTTTGACTGGCACAATTTTGCCTACAGGCGTGCGAACCGCGCATGCCCGTCTGCCCCGTCCTTTGCGATTCCAGTTGAACTCACCCGTTGTGCAGCGCACTTATCCGAAGCATTGACGAAAATCAGCGGGGCAAGTCACTCAGCGACCGTTTCGGACGTATGGTCGGCGATCCGGAAGTTTCGATCCGGCTCCCGCAATCTTCCGGATTGCCGGTGATACACCAACAAAATCGGCTTGGGCTTCAATCGGCTTTGGTTCGAGACGCTGCGGGATGCCAAACAGTTCATCCAAGCCTGGTGGAAAGAATCAACGCAAGTCGCATCTCAGGTTGCATAGAATAACTCTCACGACGGTACAAAACCGGGTAGACCACGCTTATGATTTGTGATTCAAACCCTGCCGGGAGGTGGATAATGATTGCGACAAACGTCAGACGCCTTGCTCTTGGAATCATTGCAGCAGTCCTTGCTTGTCCGTGTTCGTTGGCCCAAACCAGCGCGACGACAACGACCTTCGCAGTGGTTTCGATAAAGCCGAACAAGAGCGGTGAGATCGGAACGGTGGTGAAGTTCACGGACGATGGCTTGGTGATGAGATGTGTGCCAGCCCGAAACCTGCTGCTTGATGCATTCGGAATCAATGGGGCACGGCTCATTGGCGCGCCCGGTTGGGCCGAAACCGACCGATATGACGTCGATGCGAAGGTGGCACCCGAAGATGCCCCTAGCTTTGAGCATCTGAAAGGACCCGAACGGATGTCGCTGCTTCTTCCCGTTCTGGAGGATCGGTTTAGACTCAGGTTTCATCACGAAACGAAAGAGCTTCCGGTGTACGCTTTGATGATTGCGAAAGGAGGCTCCAAACTGAAAGCGAAAGACGATGTTGCTCCCCGCGATAGCGGAGACGGAGGCAGAATGACCCTACGTCCAGGAAATCTTGAAGCGCATGACGCCAAAGTGGAACTGCTTTTGGGTGTCCTCACCGGGCAACTCCACCGAACGATCGTTGATAAGACGGGTCTGCCTGGCCGTTACGATTTCACACTTCAATGGACTCCCGATGTTGCTCCTTTGCCTTTACCGACAGATGTCGGTTCAGATGCGGAGGGGACAGCCAATGAGAATAGAACGGCGAATGACTCAGCGCCCGGCATCTTTACGGCGCTTCAGGAGCAACTCGGACTGAAGCTGGAGTCTGAGAAAGATCCCATCGACGTTATCGTCATCGACCATATCGATAGACCTTCGGAAAACTAGAAAGGAATTGCTCGCACTCGAATCGCATTCGAAGTTCTCTACTTTGTACCGGCGTCGCCGTAGCTGGTGTGTGGTCGGCAACCCGGAAGTTTGGCGGCTGGCGGATCGATACTTCCGGTTTGCCGACAATCCTCCCGAGACCGAGATGCAGGCGAGGGTTCGCGCTAGAATTTGAGTGAATCGATTCTGGGCGGGTGGAGAGTATGGATGATGAAAGCGACGCGACTGGCCCCGAAGGCGCAGGCCCCGCCCGAGGTAAAAGAGACTCCTTTCGAGGCGCTGGCCAGCATCTGCTCAGTTCTGGTGGTGGGCCTGTTCATTCTGACCTTCTTAGCTCAGAACTATGTCATTCCGTCAGGTTCGATGGAGAACACGTTGCTTGTAGGCGATCACCTGGTCGTCGACCGGATCACATTAACGCCGCCCGCTCGGTGGATGCCGCTCATTAGGTATCGCGAGCCGAGACGCGGCGATATAGTTGTGTTCTACAAGCCTGTCAATCAGCCTGGGATCGATCAGACTGACGCCGATGGGACGCCGCAGTACACTCCCCTGGTGAAGAGATTGATTGGCATACCGGGCGATCATATTCATCTACGCAACGGTATTGTGATTGTCAATGGAGTCGCACAGCCGGTGGTATTTGCGCAGCCGACGACGACGGATAACTTCAACGAGTTCCTCGATGATTTTCCCGCAGTACCCCCGGCAGCAGCATCTGGGTCGACAGAGTCGTGGGCCGTGAACTTCTCAAGCTATATCAAGGATGGCGACCTGGTGGTTCCACCCGGCATGTACTTCATGATGGGCGATAACCGGCACAACAGCCTGGACTCGCGCTACTGGGGCTTCGTGCCACGCGCCAACATAATTGGCCGGCCTCTCTTCAACTATTGGTCGTTCAAGGCCGCAGATGGAAAACTTGAACAAACAGAATTCGGTCACAAGCTCGCGTGGATCGGCCACGTTCTGGTGCATTTCTTCCCCGACACGCGCTGGAAACGCACCTTCCACGTTGTTCATTAAAGTGAAATTGAAAGACCTCGATTCGATCTTGTTACGTTCCGGGAGACCGGCAATCCACACATTACCCTGTTCCGGCGGGGACTGGCCTCCGGCTGGTGAGCTGAATCACAGTAATGTCCGGATCGCCGACGATACGGCAATCTGCGAGGCGGGCGGGGGCCCGAGCTGATCATCGGGTATGACGAGCATTCGCGTCCGACCACCGCTGTGTGCTCGGCGTGTGGCAAGAAGATGCAAGCCTGCCCACCGGACACGAACGCTGCAGGCGAAATCATCAAGTGGTTCTCTCGACAGTTTTCTTTCCACGTCTGGAGTAAGCACACACACGTTGGGGACATGTTCGGACGCCAATCCCAAGAGGATGGCTCCAGGCGCAGCGGCTAGGAGTGGTCGGATATGTGCTCACAATAGGGCGAATCGTCAGTTCACGTACCAGAGTCCGGTAGAGCGCCATTGGTTTGATTTTCGAGCCGAAGCGCACAGGCAGTTTGTTTCGGATGCTGTCTGCGCCATCCGTAAGCGTTTTCCATCGACGGTCATATATACTACACGCACCAGCTCGGAACGCTCTCTTATGAGCTTAACTGCACCGATCATCTGGCGTGAACGAAACAACGTAGCGCTACCCTGTCCTCATAAGCTCCGTCGCCGTGACTGCGGTCAATGCGCTCGGCCTTGTGTGGCTCTTCAACGTCAAAAACACTTACTCGCTGTTGGTTGGAGACGAGCAGCCTCTGCCCACCCGCCGATACTTCCCTTTGCCAAAGGTTCGCCACGCCGGGTCCGGTTCGGCCCGGCTTCCTTGAAGCTTCCGAAGTCGGCGACAAACCAGGTACAACCCCCAATTCAAGATCATGGGGCGGTGCAGCAGACCTATCTGGCGCGCCACGCAGCATAAAGCAAGTTGCTTCTGTTCGCTGCTCCCTCGATCAATTTGATGTTTTGTGATCTCGCCCAAGGCGCGCAGAGGAAGTTGGTCCTGGATCGCTTGCTTCGCCGGAGTTGAACTCTCGCCTTCGGCGCCCACATGACATCCCCGGCGTTTCTCTTGGCCCCGCACGCGAACCTCTGCTATCCTTTCTCCCATTCCTGCCACCTCTTGGCCACCAAGCCGTCTCCACGGGTGTTTTCTATTCCAAGCGAAGTATCTGAGCGAATCGATGCCGAAAAAACTCGCTCCCATCCTGCTCTTCAGCTTCGCCAACCCTGAAGGCGATCCGCGCGCTGCGTTGCCTGGCCTTAGCGAAGAGGAGAAGCAAATCCATACGGCCCTGCAGACGGGCGAGTCGTTCAACTCTTGGAAATACTCGTCGCTTTTGAAATGCAAGCGGTCGCAGCTTGTCAGCGAGTTCAACCATCGAGTCGTAATCTTCCACTTCGGGGGCCATGCAGGCGCCCGCGGCATCTGGTTGCCGGATGAGGAAAAAGGAAACGAGATCGTCAGCGGAGAAATCCTGGATGACTTTCTGGCCGGGCAGAATAATCTCATGCTCGCCTTCTTCAACGCGTGCTCTACGCAGGCGTGGGCCCGCGCGCTCGCTGCCTCCGTTCCCTGGGTCGTCGCCACGCTTCGCCCAATTGATGACACCCTCGCGATGCACTTCGCCGCAAAGTTCTACGCATGCCTGGCCGATGACCAGACCGTTCCCAACGCCTTTAAGAACGCCAGTGCAGGAGTCATTCTCGAGAATGAGAAGCTGAAGGCGGCGGCCGAGTCGCGCACCGTCGACCTCGACGATGAGCCGCGCAATGATGATCGCGACGTCTTTCCGTGGATTCTGTGCCCCAACCCGAACCGATCAGCGGAGGACCTGAACTGGCGACTCAGCGTGGCCGCCCGCGACCCGCTGATCGGCCTGCCTCCGCTCGACCCCGCCCGCTACCCGCTACCCGACTGCCCCTACGTCAACATCAAGGGCCACACTGAGGCGGACGCCCGCATCTTCTTCGGCCGCAGCGCGGAGATCCGCGCACTGCACGACTGGGCGCTGGCCGAGTCGGTCGCTGCGCCCGTGCTGCTGTTTCACGGCCAGTCGGGCGCGGGGAAGTCTTCCTTGCTCAATGCGGGTCTTCTTCCGCGGCTGCAGAGAAAGCCCGGCGACCTGGCTCTCACCAACGGCTCCTATCTCTTCGCGGTGAAGAAGCGCGACGTCGTCTATCAACGCCGCGGCACAAACCTCGTCGACGATCTCCACGCGGCCATCTGCGGCCCCGGAAACCGTGACATCGACCAGGCTGTCGACGAGTGGCTCTGTGCGAAGGAGCCGAAGTTGATCATCCTCGACCAAGTGGAGGAAGCAATAACCGCTTGGCTCGCCCACAAGGAAAAGCAGAAAAAGGAGAAGCGAACCACCAACGGCCACGACGACGCAACCCCCGATCAGGCGGATAGCACCGCTCCGGTGCACGCCTCCTCCGATGAGATGCGTCTCTTCGTCGATCGCGTGCGGGAGATCTTCGCTCGCAGGCCGCTCAACTCAAAGGCACGCCTCATCCTCAGCTTCCGGAAAGAATATCTTGCCGAAATCCAGGGCTTGTTTGCACGCGACCTGCCTGAAGGCGCGCCCCGCATCGTAGAGGCATGGTGGCTCGACCGCCTCGATCACGATGCTGTCATGGAAGTGATCGAAGCACCCACCCTTCGTCCCGATCTGGTTGAGAAATACGGCGTCACGCTGGAGAAGGACCTGCCCGAGACCATCGCCGCGAAGCTCGACGACCCCAACTCTTCCATCGCCACGGTCCTTCAGATCCTGCTGAAAAAACTCTGGGAGAAATCAACTGAAAAGGGCGGCCCTCCGCACTTCACCGGGGTTCTTTACGGCAGCCTGTCCGCGCTGGACAATCCTCTCGCCGGCTTCTTCGGCGAGCAACTGGACAAGCTCTACGCAGGCGATCTCGGTTCCCGCTATCGCGATGGCCTGGAGCTTGATCTCCTGATCGAGCACACCACCGAGCTTGGCACATCGCAGCGGTGCACCCTGGCGAAACTGAAGAAGACCTATCCGCAGGTGCAGGATATCGAGCAGTTGATCCAGAAGAATAAGGATCTGTACCTGCTTACCCACCCGGAGACTGGAACCGGCGCGGATTTGACGGTGGACAGCGAGCCGATGACGGCGCTGGCGCACGACACGCTGGCTCCCGTCATCCGCCGGGATCACGCACTATCGCTGACCGCGGGAGCGCGGGCGCGGCGGCTGCTGGAGAACCGCGCACGGGAGTGGGTTGACGGCAAGACGGGTAATCCGCTGGATGCGTCGGATTTGCGCGTGGTGAGGAGGGGCTTGAAGGATATGCGCGCGCTGACGGCCGACGAAGACCGCTTGATGCGCGAGAGCAAGAAGCGGTTGCGCAGGAATCTTGCTCTTGCCGCCTCCATCGTTCTCGGCATCGCGTTGGTCGGCGGAGGCCTCGCATTCTATGAGAGGCAACAGGCTCGGGAGCAGGCCCGCATCAAGGAGTCAGAGCGGCTCGCGGCTGAGGCGAAGAATGCGATCGACGAGCACTTCGACCTTGCAGCGCTGCTGAGCGTGGCCGCGTACCAGTTGGACGATGGCGGCGCGGGAGTACGCAATGCTATGTATTCTGTTTTCCAGGCGCGGCCTGACGCCGTGGCGCACCTGTATCCGAGCCACGCCGTCGACCCCAACTTGGAATTTGAGGCGCCGCTGTCTTCGGTGTCGTTCAGCCCGGATGGAAACATGCTGGCCGTGGCCACCGAGTACAGTGTTGAGCTTTGGAGTGTGAAGACAAGAACCAGCAGATGGCGGAAAGTTCTGGACAATCCGAAGTATCAGGGCCGGGGCCTAGTGGAGTTCAGCCCCGACGGCAGGTTTTTTGCGATTGGAGGGCCCATGGGACTGGAGATCCGGCGAACGGACAGTCCCGACTCGGTGGAGACACTTGTCCCAGACGTCATCCGCGAGAAACCGCCGTTCAGTCTGTTGGCCGAGAAGCCTTCGTTCAGTGCGGACGACACGTTGTTGGCCGGGGCTTCAGGGGACGTGATCGTGTGGAGGATCAAAGACAAGCAGAGGCTGAGGGGATCCGGCGCCTGGCGCGAGGGACCAATGGTACTCAAGGCCGTGTTCAATCCCAATGACGCATATGGCACGCAGCTTGCGGTGCTTCGGGACGATGGAGAGGTTCATGTCGAAGACGGCATCACCGGCCGGCGCCTGTTTCAGCTCCACGCTCCCGGCCAAGCGTCAAGATCACTTCGCGAAGGCGACCTTGCGTTCAGCGGCGATGGAAGCAAACTGGCAGCAACCGGAGCTTCAGGGACGATCGACATCTACGACGTCCGATCGAGGAAGCACATCAACAGAATCGAAGTGGAAGGTGAAAAGCTGACAAAATTCCGCTTGAGCCAGGACGGTTCCCGGCTCGCGGCGGCGACCGTGGACGGCGCGACCGGGATCTGGGATACCAGGGAGGAGCGGCCCGCCGTGATCAAACCGCTTGCAAACGGCGTCGCCGCCGCTTCGCCCATCAACGCTGCCGGCGACGTTTCAGAGCACCATTACGGCAGGGAAAACAGCATTGAGGATGTTGCCTTTCCTTCTGACTTGAAGACGGCCGCAGAAGAAAACAGGTTGGGAGTTGTTTTGCTGCTCGATATGGCGCGTTCGAACCGCCCCGTGGTGACCGGCCTGTCCGGGCAGGTGGTGCACAGTGCTGATGGCAAGTGGAGCGCGGTCGCCGGCATGACCGGTGGTGTAGCGATCATTGATCATGCGGCCCATAGAGTGTCTCACATCAACGCACGATCCACCATGCTGCAATTCAGCGCCGATATCGAGGCTCTGGCCATCGCAATCCCGGTATATGAGGAAGATGGACAACGCCACTTCCGGATAATGTTGATCGATCCGGCTTCGCGAGCTGTCGTCGCCGATCTCCGCGAGGTTATCGACGACAATGAGGGCGAACTCACAGGGATCGCATTGGGTCCGAACGGAATGGTGGCCGCCGCAACCATGACCGGCGTCATGCGGGTGTGGCAGCGACCAGGCGGACAGCCCTTGAAGATCCAGCCGCCGGAGGCGAAGGATACCACCGATCACAGCGCTCTCGCTTTCTCGCCGGATGGAAGATACCTGGCGATGAATGCGCTGTTGCGCGATCAAACATCGTTGGTCATCGTGCAGGATCTGCAGAGGGATCGAGATTTTATCCTGCGCGACGATGGTGTCGGCATGATCAAGGATCTTGCATTCGCGCTGAGAAACAACTCTCAACATCCTGTCCTGCTGGCCATTGCCGGGGAGAACGGATTTTCACTATGGGATGCCGCCACGCGCCAAAGCCTGGGCGGCGCATTGTTCAACGCGATGAATCGGTTTCCGCAGATCAGTTTCAGTCCGGACGGAACCCTGCTTTCCGTGCTCACAGAAAACTCGTCGATCAGGCTTTGGGATGTTGCAGCCGATCAATGGATCGGAAGAGAAATCGGCGGCCCCATCGGGAGCGATTCATTCGGCGCGACCGTGGTCTTCAGTCCGGACGGTATGCGCCTGGTGGGAGGACCGGCTGAATCGTTCGATGATGTCGGCCCTGAGTTTTGGGCAAACGATGTCGTTTCCCGAGATTGGCCCGATCGGGGATGCGCGATCGCCAATCGCAATCTTACGCAGGGGGAATGGGACGCGCATTTTCCAGGCGAGCCATACCGGAAGATCTGTTTTAGACTCGCGGATGGCCGCATACCTGCTCACTGAGCCGTCTACACTGGCCATCGGGTGGTTTACCGCCAAACCGGAACATTCAGGGCGGAACCTGGCTCCGAGCCGCTGGGGCGGGCGAAACTTCCGCATCGCCGACCATCCGCTAACAATCACGTATATACTCTGTGAACATCGAAGCGTCGCGTTGCAAGGCCAAAATTGGAAGCTCCGAAGCGTGGTAATTGAGGATTCAATGAAACGGCTGGTGCAGACCGCTGCTGTGGCTCTATTGCTTGCTCCTGCCGCTGGATTCGGCCAATTGATCTGTACCGGCGATGCATGCAGCTGCGAGGAAGAGAAAACACCCCCACCGAACTTCTCGGTGTCTAAAGCGGTCCACGTCACGGGACTGTTGGTTGATGAAACCGGCGCTCCATTCGTGTTCGAGAACACAATCGTTCAAGTGCGAACCGTCAAAGAAAAGGCTGTCATTGTCACTTCGAGCGTTGATTCACAAGGACGATTCGATCTGGGTATCGTTCCGGCAGGCCAGTACAGATTGATTGCGGCACGGCGTCTTCAGAATGGCACGCTGGAAAGACAGCCGTTAGCAGATCAGCCAAAGCCAATTGCATGTCCAGGCGAGGCTGATTGCTCGATAACGGCTGTCCAGCACATCCACGGAACGGAACTGCCATTCGAGTTCTGTCCTCCGCAGTGAGAGTGAGTGGCTCCGGGCGGTTGACCGCCAAACCGGAAGTAACGCCGAAAACGGGTTCTGTCCGGATTACCGACCAACCGCCCGGACCCCGTCAATGAGCGCATTGGCCTGATATCGTCAACTGAAGATCCAGCAGTCGAGATTCAATCAACCCAGGCACTTGATCATTGGCGCTTTTTCGGTGAGATTCTCTTTCTCAGCCCGCTTTGGATCGCCCGCTCCGATCCTTGCGACGTAACCGCCCAAGGCACAAACCAGAATCCTGAAAACGATCCGTGCATCGCGGAGGAGGTTGTCATGAGCGAAGTCGACCAAGAACGTCGAACCGTCTTGTGCGGCTTGGAGGGACTTGCCATCGGCCAACAGTTAGCGCAGGAATTGGTGCTGGCCCAGGCCTCGGCGCCACAAGGTTACGTGCTCGGAGCCGGCGAAGGCGAATATCTCATCCATTTTCGTGACCAGGGTCAGATCGTTATCAAGGCCGGCTCCTCAACAGGGTTCGACAATTTCGCGTTGGGGACCCAGCAAGTGACGGTCGGTGCAGGCATTCCGATTCACCGCCACCTGAAGGCGAACGAAGCTTTCTACGTTCTGGAAGGCAGCGGAGTTTTCACACTGAACGATGTCCCTCACTCATTTGAGAAAGGCGGAACGATATTCATCCCCAAGAATTCCTGGCATGGGTTCGTGAATCCCGATCAGGAACTGCTCCTGCTCTGGATTATGTCGCCTCCCGGACTGGACGGCTTTTTCCGTGAGACCTGCAGCCGGGGCAGACTCGGCCCACTTTTTTGCCCGCTGGCGGCGAAAGCACGTCACGCTTCAAGTCCGCACTTCGAACTAGACGTCCGGCTTCTGCGTGTCCCTGTGCTTGCGCCGAACATGGAAATGGAACTGAGCCGAAAACCACTCAACCATCTCCCCAGAGGTGGCCTCTCGTGGCTTGCCCTTTGGCATCTCTTCCCCACAAGCGGAGCACACCGCGGAGACGGGATGGTACTCTTCGTCATACCCGATGACCAATTCAGGCGCCTTCATTCGCGGAAGCGTACGAGTACGGACAAGTTCCCACTGTGACGTGCGTCACACGGCCTGCCCATAGCACCGAACTCCAATGCCCAAAAGGAACCTATACACTGTTTCCGTTAAAGATGACGGCGCCAGTTCCGCTGTCATGGGGCCATGTTCATTCTGATCGTCATATCGGGCGAATTCAAGGGCGGTACATCGGACGGAACCTGCTCACCGCTCCGGGTAGGTCAGACGCGCCAGAAATCTCCATTTTGGGAACTGAGTATTCCCTGTTTGTGAACGGGGCAGTGGCTTCCCGCTTTGGCGGATCACAGGCGCTCCAAATTCAACAGGAACTCAGAGCGGGAGGGTCAGACACCGAATTGGTCCAACTGGTTGGGAGCGGTAAGGAGATTCCGGTAACAGGCATGGTGCTGGCTCCGTTCGAATACTATATGTCTCCGGGCAAGAAAAGGAATGCGGTAAAGTCCGCCCTTATGTTGATCGAGCGGTTCACATCCCAGTTTGACATCGATGTTCGGTCGGCGGTTTGGAACGAAAGCTGCCGAGAGATTGGCTCATTCCAACCACTCTTTCCAAACCGATGATCGAGCGCGTTCACTCAGGGCAAGAGTCGCAGCCTTCTGGCATTCGGGGGTGATCCAGGCCACCCCTAATTTGATCCAGAAACATGAATGACATCAGGTCCTAAGCGCAAAAAAAAATGATAAAGTAGGTGTCGATGGGAGCAGTCGCGGTCGGCGGACGGCGCTCCGGACCGCCTCGGTAGGTCCACCTCCTCTGTTTCGTTGATGGCTGCCAGTGGTCCGAAAGCCCCGCGACACCTAGAAGACCACGGCTGGCGCCTGCGATACGTCCGCACCGTCCAAGAGCGCTGAATTCGACTCCTCGGCGGGCCTGAAGACCTCGGCGCCGGAATCGGTCACGTCGCCCTGGATGTCGGGCAATCCACAGATCAACTCGCAGACAAACAGAAAGGCCGCCTCCTGCGTCGTCAAGACGCTCCGGAGTCGTGGCAGTAGTTTCCCAAACAAGAGGTGGACCCTCTCCTCGGTGGAGGTTGGAATCGCCTCAGTGAGGCGCTTTTCGCCTGAGGAAGCCAAGGTCGATTCATGCAGGTTCACGTATCGATCGGCTGTAGCCCTGGGAATCCGATGCTCGCGCAGGTAGGAGGCCCAGCGGCCACCACGCCCGGTCTGGACGAGCAGACCCTTCATCTCGTGTAGGTGTTCGGCAAGACTGCGACGCAGGGCCTTGAGTTCCTCCCGCGTTCGCCGGGCAGTCGCGTCCCGATCTTTCTGGGCCGACCACAGCCGTCCAATTTCCTGATTGATCTCGGACTCACGCTCTCGGATCGTGGGCGATTCTTGCGCTTCAGTGTGCGCTGCGTCCTGATTCAGCGATTCCATAATCCATGCCCCTGCAGATGTCGTGCTAGCCGCTCGTTTGGATCGGCATCACTGAGGGATTTGAAAGTCGACACAATGAGAAAGACAACTGGCTGCCTTCCAGTCTGAATTTCTGAGCATTGACCCGGGTGAACCAGACGTCTCCGACCTCGGCTTACTCCATCCAATCCGCTGACTTGGCGCATTCCCCGAGAGTCCTGGGAACTCTGTTCTTAGGCCTTAACGCTCCGAGGGAATAGTCGCACGATGTGCCGGTGATCTTCTCCAGCCTGCCCACTTCACCTTGCCAGAACGCGTACATGCGCTCGCGAGAGCACCAGCGCGGGTGGCCCCGTTCACGATGGCCGGAAAGGGGGCTTTCTCGGTTCTCGGGATGATGGTGGTATATTGTCCGCAGTCAAGAAGCAAAGCGAAGTTCATGCTGCATCGCCTTCCGCTTCCGGAAGGAGTCAGCCTTGCGCAACATTGTAGAGGGAGAGCGCAGGGTTTGCTCCAAACTTGATCTCGATGCAGCTATCCTGCTCCGCGCTCCTGCGCATATCTCCCTGAAAACGAGGTTTGGAATGCACCGCAGAACGAGTTTCTTGGCCTTAGCGATTCTCCTGATGGTCTGTGCAAAAGCTTTTGCATGGAACAGCGTGGGGCACATGACGGTGGCCTACGCCGCCTACCAACAGCTAACTCCAACGGAGAGGGCGAGAGTAGCGGCCCTGTTGAAACTCAACCCTTATTATTCGAAGTGGGTGGCCTTCATTCCGGCTGGAACATCTGCTGCCGAACAGGATATGTATGTGTTCATGATGGCAGCCACATGGTCGGACGAGATCAGGGCCGATAACACCTTTTCAGGAAACGACGATATCCCCAAGGGAGAACTCCCCTCGCTCAATGACGGGTATGGGGCCAAGCTCAGGCATGAATACTGGCACTTTGTCGACACTCCTTTCAGCACGGACGGCACCGCGCTACCCCCGGTTCCTAGTCCGACGGTTGTGCAGAAGATCATCATATTCCGCGCCGCGCTGGCTACCGGAGAACCAGATCTACTCAAGTCCTACGACCTGGTTTGGCTGATACATCTGGTCGGCGACGTGCATCAGCCTTTGCATTGCACGACGCGTGTATCGCAGGCCAAGCCGCGAGGAGATTTGGGTGGCAATCTGGTGGTCGTACAGGGTCCGGCCAAGGAACTTCACGCATTTTGGGACGATGCTGTCGGCTTGGGCAGTACCCAGAACTTCCTAACTGTCGTGAAGGTCGGCCAAGCCTTGCCCGCACCTGATCCTTCTTTGGTTAAGGATGACCATGAAGGCGACTGGGCTACCGAGAGCTTTTCGCTGGCCAAGAGCAGTGTGTACGTTGCTCCGGTGGGCGCGGGACTTGGCCCGTACGACCTCTCCGGGACTTACACCACCAACGCTCACCAGCTTGCAGAAGCAAGGATTGCTTTGGCGGGCGGGCGGCTAGCCAATCTGCTCAAGAAAGCGCTGAATTGCGGCGACACAAGCTGCGCCAATTGAGCTTACCGCTGCGCACTTGCGACTCACTCTGCTGGCGCACGACGTGCAGACGACAGAAGAATTCGTTAAGCGCGTGGTGAAGAGCAGCGCCTCAATGCCCCAGGCGATGTTCAGGATCACTTCGAACCCGAGCCCAATCGCTGTCGCAGGCTGAGGTGAACAACTCATCGAAACTGCTCAGCTTGACTCCGGCCTCGTCATCGGGGCAGGAGTCAATCGAGACTGGCCGAACGAGTACCCGATTCCGAAAGGGGTTGAATCGCTCGGTAATGTCTAGGCTATGTTAGGCGGAGGCACTCGGCCTCTTCGCTCGATCACGTCTGGTTACGCAGGGGCAATCGTGCGTCGGGGATGCCCCCCGTCCAAGTGCCGCCGGTGCTTGCGCGCCTACCCGCGGTGCTCGCGGCGAGCATGTTGGACTACCGCCAGGAAGACCGGCTCCTCGTCCAGTCTGAAGACCTGGGCTGCTGTATCCATCACATCACCCTGAATAGCGACGGCCATACCAACCTACCTAGTACATCCTACTGATCAATAAATATATAGGACGGGTGGTCTACCGGTGCAACAACGATGCCGCACCCGTGCAACATCACCGAGAGCCGATCACAAGGGGCCTCCTCCGAAATACGCGGGGGATTGCGGACCACGGCATAGTGGCGTTCCGACTCGCCATTATGGAGCGTCGTTTCTCAGCATGAACGGGGGATTAAGGTGGTCACCGCGCCTGAGGTCCTCGGTGGGTAACCACGTGAGTGACGTTGAGTTGCCGAAGAAAACTTTTTCGACGCAAATTTGGCTGCGCCCCCGGCCTCGGTATTACCTTCCATGCGGCTTTTTGTGACCGCAACCTCCAGGAAGGGAGTCTGGACCGTGTCCAAACGTCTCGGCGAGTTCGAACTCGCACCAGAAAATGTTGAGGTCGTGCCCTCAACGGAATTTGCCTCCACCCTCAAAAGCCTGCGCCTCTCGCAGGACTTCGAGTCCCTTGTAGATGTAAAGCCGGTGGTCACCGAGGTAACCATCGGAAAGCCCAACAGGCAGACGTTCTTCCGCGTGCACCCTGAGTGGAAAGCTGGCTATCCCATTCTCGAACTTAAGCTTGGAACGAAGTCCGAGTTTTATGTCGTGGCTCCGAAGGCCGCGACTGAGATCGAGGACGAAGTTCACCCCCGCCTTATCGTCCCTGCCATCACCCGCGACGGGCGGCTCTACGTTTGGCCGCTCCGGCTTGGTGATGGCGAGCGGCTGGACAATGCCGCAAGCTCCGCACTGAAAGCTATGCGGCTGGCAAAGGAGCAGTGGATCAAGGTGAAGTGGAACGGTCACGAATTCGTGACCTCTGCCGCCAGGAAGGAACTGTCCTCTCCAGTATGGCCTGAGATCGGCTTCGACAAGATGCTGGACATCGCCTTCAAGGACCGCTTCATCAGCTCGCCCGACCATCCGGTCATCAAGTCTCTGCTGGGTGACGAATAGCAATGCTAGTACCTAGCTGCGAAACTTCGCGTACGGTTCATTTGGTTGTGTTTTCAACATGATCCGCAATCAGAATCATGCGCTTAATTCCGCAACGAGGTACTAGATACGTTCAGGGAAGTTTGGTGCGTCGACTTCGAGTTCCGGGCCCTTCCCGGCGAGATCCCCGAGCCCATCTGCATGGTGGGCCTGGAGGTCAAGTCCGGGAAGCGCGTGGAACTCTTCGGCGACGCGCTTCTGGACGCGACAACCTGCCCATACTCCGTGGCCGCAGACAGTCTCGTGGTGGCCTACAAGGCCACGGCCGAATTGGGGTGTCATCTTCGGCTCGGCTGGCCGCCGCCTGAGAACACTCTCGACCTGTACCCGGAGTTCCGTTGCCTCACAAATGATCTGAAACTCCCGAAAGGGTCGGGGCTACGCGGCGCCCTACACCACTACCACCTGAGTACCATGGTCACGCTGAAGAAGGAGGCGATACGGAGTCTGGCAGATCGCGGCGGCCCGTGGACCGAGTCTGAACGGAGCGACCTTCTCGAATGCTGCGGCGACGAGGCCGACGCCCTTGTCCGGCTACTTGCCAAGATGATCCCCTCCCCCGACCTTCCACACGCGCTCGAACGGGGACGGTTCATGACGGCGGTTGCCCGCATGGAGCGTACTGGCGTTCCCGTCGATGTCGGTCTCGTCCGCCGAATCCGGACCAACTGGACATCAATTCGGCGGCAATTCATCGAGGACGTTGACGCCGACTACGGCGTCTATGTCGGGACCCGCTTCTCTCAGGAAGGTTTTCGCCGATGGCTGGAGCGTGAGGGGATCAACTGGCCGATCCTCAATACCAAAAACGGAAGCCTTCAATTGGACCGGAAGACGTTCAAGAGGATGGCGCAGCGCTATCCCCAGGTCGAGCCACTACGGAGCCTTCGGCAAATGCTGTCCCAGCTCAGGAGCCTAGCCCTGTCGATCGGGGCGGACGGCTATAGCCGGACGAGCCTCTCGCCCTTCCGTGCCAAGACCAGTCGAAATCAGCCCAGCTCGACCGAGTTCATCTTTGGTCTATCCAGTTGGGCTCGGCAGCTTCTCTGCCCAGCTCCTGGGAACGCCCTCGCGTACCTCGACTGGAAGCAACAAGAATTCGGGATCGCAGCGGCCCTGTCCGGGGACACTGCCATGATGGATGCTTACCGCACCGGCGATCCATATCTGGCCTTCGCCAAGCAGGCCGGTGCCGTACCCGCTGACGCCACCGGTGAGACCCATGCAGCTCGACGCGAGCAGTTCAAGCAGTGCGCGCTGGCTGTCCTCTACGGGATGGGTGTCCGGTCCCTCGCCGAACGTCTCGGAATCTCTGCGACTGAGGCACAGGGGTTGTTGACGATGCACCGCAAAACGTACCGCAAGTTCTGGAGGTGGTCTGACGCTGTACTCGACTACGCCCATTTTTACGGAGAGTTGCACAGCACCTTCGGTTGGCGTATACGTGTGACGCCAGATACTTCCAATCGGACGCTACGCAATTTTCCCATGCAGACCAACGGCGCCGAGATGCTTCGCCTGGCATGCTGCATGCTGACCGAGCGGGGCATCCGAGTCTGCGCACCGATCCACGACGCCGTCCTCGTTGAGGCACCGGTCACGGATATCGATGCCGTCGTGGCAAAGGCGCAGGGCATCATGGCCGAGGCAAGCGCCATTGTACTCGGCGGCTTCGCTCTGCACACTGACAAGAAGGAAATCACCGAGTCTGGGTCTTGGGAGGACAGCAAGGGGAAAGAAGTCTGGGAGAAGTTGATGAATCGTCTGCCTCCACCTTACACCCCGGATGTAGACGATGACCGTGAAACAGGCTTCGACAACCCATCTACGGTGGCCTCCACTTGTGAACCAGTTGCCGGTGAGGATGACTGCCATGAGTAACCTCTCCGGACTGCGGGTGGAGATACCGGAATCGATCTTTGCGCTGACCACTCAGGCCTCGGCAAGCACGGCTCAGTGCCGAATCATCCAAGGAAAGTTCCTTCGAGGTCCTGTTCCTCTGGACTGGCTTCAGCAAGCGGCCTGTCTGCCTGGTCGGGCTTTGCACGTCGGTGTTGCACTTTGGTTTCTCGATGGATTCGAGCAGGCAGGGACCGTGCAGGCACGCCCAAGTGTGCTTCGGGAATTCGGCATGGATCGCCATGCTTCATATCGGGCGTTACGTCAACTGGAGAACGCCGGTCTTGTGTCGGTTCTACGAATGAGGGGAGCAGCGCCTATGGTGACTCTACTAATCGGAAGGAACTCCTGAGACACGGCCTGGCCTCCCAAAGAGGTGATAGAGATTCAGCGTTGCCACCGTCGTAGCTTTAACCTGGTCGCTCAACAGCAAGAGAATGCTGCGAATCTTAAAGAACCACGTGAGATGTTTAAAGACCTGGTCGGTTGGCCGAAAGTTTGTCCTGAGGAATAATTCGGGCCGGACCGGGGTCGCTGTATTACCTACCATGGGGGAAATTCACACAGACGGTTTGAGCTTCCCCCTTTGCCGTATTTGGGGGCGAAGGTAGAATCCATCCGCGTCAATAGACGCGGAGCTCGGAGCGTCGGCTTGAGGAGAACGTCTCGATTCCCAAATTCTTTTTGCTCCGAATAATAGGGATCGCCTCGGTTAGCGGTATTGACTTCTTAAGGGAGATTTCATTCTCCCTCGTGAGGGATTCAATGAGCTTCGAAGCTGTCGCGCCACCGAAAGTGGTGGAGCAGCTCAATTACAAGACGATCATCCAGCGGGTGATTCAGGAG
>JBAUBR010000195.1:0-12646 GCA_049676965.1 Occallatibacter sp. | reverse complement strand
ACCCACAAATCCTCTTGCCGCTCGCGACCCTTGCGCGTTCCCATCGCCATGAACTCATCCTACGAATGACTCCTGTGGATACCTCACAATTCTTTCGCGCAGGTATCGAGACTTTCACCACAGGCTGCTGAGGGTGTGCCAGCACCGAGTCGAGGACTTTTCAGGTTGCTAATCTGCCCTGACCGGTATGTTATGCGCATGTGCGATCCGCGTGATCATCGACAAATGATTCGCCATCACATCCGCTCCCTGGCTTGCCGCGGATTTCACGACTGACGAAGTGGCGGTGCCGGCTTCCTTCCTGAAAGCTTTCACATCCTCTTCATGGTCTTCGACCATCGCCTTGATATAAGCCTCGTCGAATTGATTGCCGGATAAGCCATCGAGCTTCTTCTTCAGCAACCTATCTTCGGGTGAGACGGCTGAAGGCACGGTGACTCCTACCTGGCCGGCAACGCCTTTCATCTGGTCTCCCAGCCGGGTGTGGTCTTCCACCATCTTTTGTCCGAACTTTCTTACGTCGTCGCTGTTGCCCTTCTGTTCGGCTAACTGTCCGAGCTGCACCTCGGCCATGTCGCCCTTCAGCGCTTCGGCGACAAAGCGCTTATCCGCCTCGCTCGCATTCGATTGCGCAGCCAGCGCAGCCGCAGCGGCCAGGATGGCCGCGAAGCAACAAACAACGGCCAGATCTTTGGAAACGGGAGTTGAATTCATCGTTGTCTCCTCATGAATCGTGTTGCGAGCAGTATAAATCCTGTTGCGAACAGCGATTCGCAGGCGTGACACGATCGGCCTTGCGCGAATGGATCGATGAACCCGCGGGTGAGTTGCTCATGCGATACTGACCGCATCCAATGATGAAAAGGGCGGAAAAATCGGGCCCCCAGTCCCGCCCTTCACGCATCTCATTCTTAAAGATCCTTCCGGCAGGAGAAATTGCCATGGCGCGCCCATTCTGGTCCGGACAAATTCGGATTTCTCTCGTTTCCTTCGGCATCAAGCTCTTTCCCGCCGTCGAGGCCAAGAGCGAGATACGCTTTCATCAGATCAGCCGCACCTCGGGCGAGCGCATTCGCCATCAGAAAGTCTCCGAATCCGACGCCGAGCCGGTCGAAAATGCCGAAATCGTGAAAGGCTACGAATACAGCAAGGGCCGATACATACAGATCGAACCCGAAGAGGTCCAACACCTGCGCATTGCGTCTCGAGACGCCATCGAGATTGAGCAATTCGTCGAGATGAGCGAGCTCGATCCGGCGCTCTTCGTCAAGCCGTATTTCGTCGTTCCCGAGAACGATGCCCAGGCGCAGGCATTCGCCGTCATCCACGAGGCTTTGCGGCTAACCGGCAAAGTTGGCCTGGGCAAGTTCGCCAGCGGAGGCCGCGAACATCTGATGGCATTGGCGCCGCCGTCGGACAAGAAGCTGCCGGGCATGATGGCCTACACGCTGCGCTACGCGGAGGAGCTGCGGTCTGCAGCCGAATACTTTGCCGGCATAAAACGGGCCGCCGTGGAAGCCGATCAACTCGCGCTCGCCGGGGAGCTGATCAAGCGCAAAACGGCAAAGTTCAAAGTGGCCGCATTCCAAGATGAGTACGAAGCCGCGCTTCGGAAACTCGTGGACGCAAAGCTGAAGCACGTGCCGCTGCCTGAGGAGAAAAAGCCTGCCCGGGGCGCAAAAGTGATCGACCTGATGGATGCGCTGCGCCGCAGCGTGAAGTCGCCCGCTGAAAAGAAGCCCCCGGCGCGAGTGAGCGGCAGCGAGGCGAAGCAAGGCCGCGAACGGCACGGCATGAAACTGGTCCACTTCGGAGCGAAGGCCGCGCACACGCGGAGAAAGTCAGCCTGATTCGATACTCATGCCCAGAAAACTTGGCATCTCGCAAAGCAAACGTGCTGTAGATAAGCAACTGGCGCGTTACCGCGCGATGCGCGATTTTCTCGAGACCCCTGAGCCTGCGGGCGGCTCCGCGGCCACTAAGCGTTCAACGCGCCGCGGTAAGTCTGCGCCGCCGTTCGTCGTTCAGAAGCACGCAGCCACGCGCCTTCACTATGACTTTCGCCTTGGCTGGAATGGCGTATTGAAGAGCTGGGCCATCGCCAAAGGGCCGAGTTACTTTCCCGGCGACAAGCGCCTTGCCGTCGAGGTCGAAGACCACCCTATTGAATACGGCGGATTTGAAGGCACCATCCCCAAGGGCCAGTACGGCGGTGGAACCGTGATGGTGTGGGATCAGGGCACATGGGAGCCGCATGGCGATGTGGACCAGTCCCTCAAGGCAGGCAGCCTGAAATTCACCTTGCACGGAAAAAAGCTGCGCGGCAAGTGGGCGCTGATCCGCATGACAGGGCGAGGAGAACGCGCGGGCAAGCCAAACTGGCTGCTGATCAAAGAGCATGACGAATTCGAACGAACCGCCGATGCAGCGCCTATCACCGAGGAAACCCCGAACAGCGTTGTAACTGGCCGCGATCTCGAAGCCATCGCGCGCGACGCCGATCACATTTGGAGCTCGAAGAAAGATGAGAGCCCGGACCCGCGCCCAACAGCGCGACCTGCCGGCTCCGGTCATGAGAGGCGGCGCAGCTCGACCCGCGCGAAGAAATCGCTTGATTTTCTGGCCGGAATCTCCGGCGCACCCAAAGAATCGCTCCCTGCATTCGTCGCTCCGCAGCTAGCCACACAAGCAAATTCGCCGCCGCGCGGCCCCGGCTGGCTCCATGAGCTTAAGCTCGATGGGTACCGAATCCAGGCGCGAATCGAGCATCGCGATGAGATCGCCGTCCACCTGCTCACGCGCAATGGGCTCGATTGGACGCACCGGATGAAGGCGGTCGCCGCGGAGCTTGCCCGGCTGCCCGTTGAAAGTGTCTTGCTCGATGGCGAAGTCGTTGTTCTCCGCAACGACGGCACTACGAGCTTTGCCGACTTACAAGCTGCTTTTCAGGATGACGCAAAGTATCCGCTGAATTATTTCGTCTTCGATATATTGCATCTCAACGGCCACAATCTGCGCAACCTCCCGCTGGAGGCGCGAAAGCAGATACTTGCCCGCGTGTTAGCTGTGTCTCCGTCCGGAGGCGCTATTCGTCTCAGCGAACATCTTGGCGCGAATGCAGAGAAAGTCTTCCGGACAGCGTGCGAATTGGGAGCCGAAGGAATAGTTTCCAAACTCGCATCCGCAAAATATACCTCGGGACGCGGCCATAGCTGGCTGAAGCTCAAGTGTTACAAAGAGCAGGAAATGGTGATCGGTGGATTTACCGACCTTTCCAATGGCAAACGCGGCATTGGAGCCTTGTTGCTGGGTTATTATCGCAACGGCAAGTTGATCTACGCTGGCCGCACCGGAACCGGCTTCACGCAACAACGCATCGCACGATGCACGACCGGCTGGAGAAACTCGAGCGCGGCACTTCGCCGTTTGCAGACATTCCCCGCGGTGTTTGCCGCGGGGCGCACTGGGTCAAGCCTGACCTTGTCGCACAAATCTCCTTCTCTAACTGGACAAAGGACAATCTGATGCGCCAGGCGTCATTCAAAGGACTGCGCGAAGACTAACCGGCAAGGGAAGTACGTCGCGAAGAGACCATTGAAGCTCGCAACCCGGGAACTCATCGACGGACTGCCGCCAAAGCATCTTCGCGAAGGGCCGCGCCACCGCTCGCCGCCATGAAAGCCGGTGCGGCTCAAAGGTCAAAACCGGCCAAGGGATACGATTCCGCCGAATCCAACCTCCCCATCCGGCTTACCCATCCTGACCGCATTCTCGATGCGGAATCGGGCGTGACCAAGCAGGTTCTGGCACAGTACTACGCGACAGTCGCCGACCGTATGTTGCCGCATGTTGCAGACCGGCCACTTAGCCTGGTTCGTTGCCCCGAAGGCAGCACCGAACCATGTTTCTTCCAAAAGCATTCGAATAACGTGCTCCCCGATGAAATCGGCAGCATAGATATCGTAGATCGTAAGTCGGGCAAGAAAGAACCTTATATCACCCTATCCACTGTACAGGGCTTGGTGGCGTTGGCGCAGATGAGCGCTCTTGAGGTCCATCCCTGGGGTTCGCGAAACTCCTCGCTTGATCGCCCGGACCGCATGATCTTCGACCTCGATCCGGATACGAGCATTCCCTGGAAAACTCTTGCCTCCGTCGCCATCGAGATTCGCAATCGGCTCAAAAAGCTGGGCCTTGAAAGCTATCTCGAATCCACCGGCGGCAAAGGCCTGCATGTCGTAGTTTCCATTCGCGCCGAACACCAATGGACTGAAGTTAAAGAGTTCGCGCATAAACTCGTATTGGCGATGGAAAAAGATAACCCGTCGCTTTACATATCAAAGATGACCAAGGCTGCGCGCGCGGGAAAAATCTTTCTCGACTATCTGCGCAATGACCGGGGAGCCACTTCCGTCGCCCCGTATTCTCCGCGGGCCCGTTCGGGAATGCCGGTCTCGATGCCATTGAGCTGGAGCGAATTGATTTCGGACAAGCCGCCGCGTTTTTCCGTTTTTGATTTGCCCGCCTGGAAGCATAGGCTCGCACACGATCCGTGGAAGAACTGGAGTTCAGACCAGCGGTTGCCGATCGATGGTAAAGGGACGCAGACGTAAATCGAACCGAATCGAATAGCCCCGCGCCTCAAGGAAAACCGCCGATTCCCGAATCGCATCCAACAAGACAATGGAAGTGCCGGCGTCATTCCATTGAGGCGACTTGAACTTCACCGACGGATTCGACAGCGATTATCGATTACAACTCCCAGATCGCGATTCGAATCGCTGCACCGAGGCGGCCGCGAGAATGGATTTCGCGACTTCACGAAGAATAGTGTCACCTTCCTCGACGTACAGACTTCAATTACATCATTCCTTTACATTTGACGACGCCGCCGGAATCGCGGACTACCTCAAAGCTCTGGGTATCTCCCATGTCTACTGCTCACCTTACCTTCAGGCAGCTCCTGGCAGCATGCACGGATACGATGTGGTAGACCCCGAGAAGGTTAATGAGGAGTTAGGCGGAGAAGAAGGATTTGCGCGATTCCGCCAGCGATTGAAGGAACTAAAGCTGGGCCAGATATTGGATATAGTTCCCAATCACATGGCGCTCGGTCCCAATAACAGGTATTGGTGGGATGTACTCGAAAATGGACCCTCGAGCCGGTACGCGGACTGGTTTGACATCGATTGGCATTCAAGTGAAGTGAAGCTGCAGAACAAGATACTAATTCCCGTCCTTGCCGATCAGTACGGCCGAATCTTGAGCGCAGGTGAAATTAAACTGGAGCGGGAAAACAATCGGTTCCAGCTCCGCTATCTCGATCATCTCTTTCCGTTGGCGCCAAGATCGCTTACCAAGGTACTGCGGAAGGCGGCGGACGGCTCCCACGACGACATGCTGAATTTCATTGCAGACAGCTTCTCCCGCCTTGCGGCTTCGGAGTCGACCGATCGCGCCGTCGCTTTTGCGCGGCACAGGGACAAAACTGTCAGCTATGAGCTGCTGAACCGTCGCTGCGATGAAAATCCGGATGTGTGTGAATCGATATCCGCGACGTTAAGAAAACTAAACAACAACATCGACGAGTTAGACGACATCGTGAATCAGCAAAACTACCGGCTGGCATATTGGCGAACCGCCGACCAGGAATTGGGCTATCGGCGGTTCTTCGATGTCAACACGCTCGTCGGCCTGCGGGCGGAGCGGGAACATGTGTTTCTGGCCACACATTGCAGGATCCTGGAGTGGCTGCGAGCCGGAGTTCTGGATGGAGTGCGCGTGGATCACCCCGACGGCTTGCGCGACCCGAAACAATACTTCGAGCGATTGCGTTCGTACGCTCCGAAGGCATGGATCGTTGCGGAAAAGATATTAGAGCCAGGTGAACAGATTCGCGAGAGCTGGCCGATCCAGGGCACCACCGGTTACGACTTCTTGAATGTGTGTAACAGCCTCATGATGCAACCTGACGGCCTCAAGAACCTGACGGAGCTATACAGTCGATTCGCGGGGGAGCCCGTGGACTTTCAATCGGTCGCTCGCGAAAAGAAACTGAACGTTGAGCACGAGGCGCTGGGTAGCGACGTGAACCGGCTGGCAAACCTCTTTGTCGGCATCTGCGAAAACAACCGCGACCGCCGCGACTATACTCGCGCAGAAATCCGGCGTGTAATTCGCGAGGTGGCTGCGTGCTGTCGAGTTTATAGAACCTATGCCGATCCGATGCGAAATGAGATTGCGGATGAAGATATCGCTCAAGTCGATGCTGCTGTCTCCCTGGCCAAAGGGCGCCGGCAGGACATCGATGCCGGCCTGTTCGACTTTATTGGCGACGTTCTGACCTTGCGCGCCCGCGGTGAACTGGAGAGCGAGTTCCTGTTGCGCTTTCAGCAGTTCACGTCGCCGGTGATGGCCAAGGGAGTGGAAGATACAGCATTTTATTGTTTCAATCGACTTATCGGGCTAAATGAGGTTGGAGGGGATCCCGGACGAAACGGCGTCGGTTTGGCCGAGTTTCATGAATATTGCGCAAGAACCCAGATGCTGAAACCGGGAACAATGTCGACGCTTTCAACGCATGATGCGAAACGCGCGGACGATGTCCGCGCGCGGCTGGCTGTCATCACCGAGGCTCCCGATCGATGGAGAGCCGCGGTTGCGCGTTGGTCCCGGCGCAATCGACTCTTTCGCGCGGGCCAATACCCCGATCGAAATACCGAATACTTTCTTTATCAGACATTAGTGGGCGCGTGGCCCATTTCCAAAGAGCGGCTAATCGCCTACATGGAAAAGGCAACACGGGAAGCGAAGCAGCATACGAGTTGGAGCCAGCAAAATAAGGAATATGAAGACTCCGTGAGGTCATTCATCGAACAAATCCTGGAATCTCCGGATTTCCTGGCGGAATTGGAAGACTTTGTGCAATATGTGTTGGAGGCGGGAAGAGTCAACAGTCTCGCGCAAACGCTGATCAAGCTTACTGCACCGGGAGTTCCGGACACATATCAGGGAAGCGAGCTATGGGATCTTAGCTTGGTTGACCCGGATAACCGCCGGCCCGTGGACTATGAAGAAAGATTCAGGCTGCTGGAAGAGCTGCGGGCGGGGATGGGCGTCGGCGAAATTCTTCGCAGGATCGACAGCGGGCTGCCCAAGCTATGGGTCATCCATTGCGCACTCCACCTCCGGCTGAAGCACCCGGAATGGTTTGGAGAAGATGCGTCTTATGTGCCAATCATTGCAGACGGTCCGCGCAGCGAACACCTGGTTGGGTTCTCGCGTGGTGAGTCGGTCATTATACTGGTTCCCCGTTGGTCGCTCAAACTGGGGGGTAGGTGGTCGAGCACATCCGTATCTCTTCCATCCGGACGATGGAAGAATCGCCTGACCGGCGAGGTCGCGACAGGAGGGCGCGTGCCCGTACAGAAATTATTTCACCAATTCCCTGTAGCATTGCTTGTACGGGAGGTCGAGTAGACATGCACCGCTTCAAGGTGTGGGCTCCGCGGGCGAGAAAGCTCACACTGAAAGCAGGCGATGCCACATTGCCCATGCCGGGCCCTGACAGCCAAGGATGGTGGAGACGCGAAGTGCCAGATGCAGGAGCGGGCACGGAGTACGCCTACTTAATCGATGACGACCTGACGCCCTATCCCGATCCCCGCTCAGAATGGCAACCACATGGCGTTCACGGCTTGTCTCGTGTCTACGACCATTCGTCATTCGAGTGGAATGACAGGGAGTGTCGGCTACCGGTTCTGGCGAGCAGTGTTATCTACGAACTCCACATTGGTACGTTTACGGCTTTAGGTACTCTTGATTCTGCGATAAGCAAGTTGGGCTATCTCATGGATCTGGGAGTTACTCACGTCGAGTTAATGCCGGTTGCGGCGTTTGCCGGCGACCGTGGCTGGGGATACGATGGGGTGTCCTTGTTTGCCGTGCACGAACCATACGGCGGCCCCGATGCACTCAAGCGATTCGTAAACGCCTCTCACGACAAGGGGTTGTCGGTTCTGTTGGATGTCGTTTATAACCACTTCGGGCCGGTGGGTAACTACGCTGGAAAGTTTGGACCCTATATCCTCGATTCGCATCGGACCCCATGGGGCGGCGCAGTCAACCTCGAGGAGGCGGGATCGTACCAGGTCCGGCGTTTCTTTTGCGACAATGCGCTGATGTGGCTGCGCGATTTCCATCTGGACGGGCTGCGATTGGATGCCGTGCACGCCTTTGTCGATCGCTCGGCGATTCATTTTCTCGAGCAGCTTGCGACTGAAGTGGAAGCATTGGCGAGCAGCCTGGGCCGCGATTTAGCCCTTATTGCTGAAAGCGATCTAAACGATCCGCGAATTGTAACTCCCCGCGAGGCCGGAGGATTTGGCATCGATGCGCAATGGAGCGACGACTTCCACCACGCTCTCTTTGCCGTGTTGGATTCAAGTCGAAAACAGGGATATTACACCGATTTTGGAGAATTGGGGCAACTCGCCAAGGCTTTGCAAAGCACATTTGTGTACGATGGGATTTATTCGAGTTATCGCGACCGCATTCACGGCAAGCCAGTCTTGGGCCTGTCGCAGCACAGATTTGTCGGCTGCATTCAGAATCACGATCAGGTGGGTAACCGGGCCGTCGGAGACAGAGTAAGAGAAATTGTCGGCTTCGATCGAGCCAAGATTGCAGCCGCAGTTGTACTATTTAGCCCGTTCATTCCGCTACTTTTTCAAGGCGAGGAATGGGCGGCATCATCGCCGTTCCAATACTTCGCGGATCATGACGATCCTGATATGGCGAGGATGGTTTCGGAGGGTCGCAAGAACGAATTCCGCTCCTTTGGCTGGGATCCAAGTTCTATTCCGGATCCGGAGGCCGGAGAGACGTTCGAGCGCTCGAAGCTCAACTGGGAAGAACACCCCGAACCCGACCATGCGGAGATGCATCGCTGGTATCGCGAGCTGATCAGGCTGCGAAGAACGACACCAAGTTTGAATGACGGAGAGCCGGGAAGGACGCGCGTTGAGTGGGATGAGGAGCAGAAGTGGTTCACCATGACGCGCGGCGAGGTGACGCTGATTTGTAATCTTGGCGGCCAAGCCAGGGATTTCGAGGCGCCCACCGGCGGGCTGGTCCGTCTTAGTTCTCGTGAAGGAATCGCGGTGAGCGGCGGTGCGCTCAGGTTGCCCCCGGACACAGCGGCTATCTTCGTCCGATAGTTTCAGCGCAATACAATCCCCAAAACCTCATCAGCCGCGCGAATGTGCACGCTCCAGCCGGCGGAGGCACGCTCGCACGCGTGTGGTATCCTTGGGCGAAGTTGCGCCGATGAATTGGACAAACCACGCTGCTTCGATTCCAAAAGGCGAAGACACATCTTTCTTCTATGGCGGCAAGTTACTCGAATTTCCAGCGGTATTCATGGTTCCTGCTTTTTATTGCGGGAATGGGCGGCCTGCTCTACGGCATCGATGTTGGCATTATCGCCGCCGCGCTTCTCTATCTCAGCAAAACCATCAATCTAACCGTCGAGCAGACTTCTTTCATCGTCGCCGCGGTCATGGGCGGCAGCATGTTTTCCTCGCTCGTCGCCGGTGTCTTTGCTGACCTCTTCGGCCGCAAGGTGCTCATGATCATCAGCGGCCTCATGTTCGTCGTCAGCGTTGGTCTCATCGTCCTCTCTCAGGGCTTCGTCGCGTTGTTTCTCGGCCGCCTGCTTCAAGGCATGAGCGGAGGCGTCATCGCCGTCGTAGTCCCGCTCTACCTCGCCGAGTGTTTTGGCGCGCAGCATCGCGGCCGCGGCACCGCGCTCTTCCAGTTCATGCTCACCTTCGGCATCGTCTGCGCAGCTGTCGTCGGATGGTACTACACGCGCCAGGCCGAAACCACCATCGCTCTGGCAGGGAACAACCTCGACCTGATTCGCGCCGCCGAGAACCACGCCTGGCGGGGAATGTTTCTTTCCGTCGTCTATCCCGGCCTGATCTTCTTTTTCGGCGCATTCGTGCTCAGCGAGTCCCCGCGCTGGCTTCTGCTCCGCGGCCGCGACGAACAAGCGCTCGCCTCACTGCGCCGCTCCACCGCCGCGGACGAGGCGGAACGAGAGTTCGCCGAGATGCGCGCGCTTGCCCTTGAAAGCAAAAGGAAAAAGGCGAGTGGCACCGCCGGCTCTCTCTTGCAGCGCAAGTATGTCGTCCCTTTCATCCTGGCTTGCGTCATCCTCACTTGCAATCAGACCACCGGCATCAACTCCATTCTTCCCTATCTCGTCATCATTTTGAAACAGGCGGGAATGTCGGCCGCTCACGCTACGCAGGGCGACGTCGCCGTCAAAGTCCTCAACTGCGTCATGACTCTCGTGGCCGTCGCGCTCGTTGACCGCAAAGGGCGCACTTTTCTGCTGCGCATCGGCACCGGCGGCATCGTTATCGCACTCGGCGCCGGAGGCATCATCTTCATGGCCGCCGAATCCGGCCGCACCGATGTGAGAAGCAACGTTGAAGCCGCTATCGTCGGCAACTCGCTCTCTCTCCCCGTCAACGCGTCCACAATGCGAGTGCCCTCGAGCGCAACCCGGCCGATGTCACTCATGGTGCTCTACTCGTACGGCGGCGGTGGTGAGCGCATGGCCACCGCCGTGAGCAATGAACCGACGCCGGTCCTCACCATTTCTCCCGATCCGGAAAATCCTCGCGCTCCGCTCGAAATCCGCCGAGCATTCTATGGTCCGGTCCCCTCGCAAAGCACCGGCTGGCTCATTACCGCATGCCTCGCACTCTTCATTTCGAGCTACGCCGCGGGCCCCGGGGTGGTTGTTTGGCTGGCGCTATCCGAGCTCATGCCCACGCGCATTCGATCTGTCGGCATGGGCATCGCTCTACTTCTCAATCAGGGGACTTCCACGCTCATAGCCGCCGTCTTTCTTCCCGTCGTGGGTAACTACGGGTACGCCACGATGTTCTTTTTCTGGTCTGCCGCCACCGTTGTCTACTTCATAACCGCCGCTTTCTTTCTTCCGGAGACCAGGGGCAAATCTCTCGAAGAGATCGAAATGCACTTTGCGGGCACCAGTGCTTAGAAGCTGTCAAGAAACTGAGCGTTTTGAAGGGTGCGGGCTTCAGCCCGTACTTTAAGAGCTGATTTTGGTCTCCGGCTTTAGCCGCTGAGGGAATGCAAACTCCTGAAGAATCTTCCCTCAGGGGCTAAAGCCCGATCATTTGCAGGCTCTGATGTACGGGCTAAAGCCCGTACCCTTCATACAAAATGAAGTTTTTGGACATGTTCTTAGCGAAATGTGTGTTCGATAAGTAGCATTCGCTTGTTATACGCTTGGTTCGTCGAGTTAGAGGAGCGATTTGTCTTGACTTGCAAGGTGCTCTCACGATGCCGCGAATTTTGATATTTGGATCCACCGGGCAACTCGGCGTAGAGCTTTTGAAGGCGCTGACCCCGGAGATGGATTTGCTGGCGCTTTCGCGCCACGATGCGGATCTTACGAACGAACAGGCGCTCCGGAAGGCAGTCCGAGATGCGAGGCCGCAATTCATCGTCAATTGCGCCGCGTATACAGCAGTCGATCGGGCAGAGAGCGAGCCGGAACTGGCTCGGACAATCAATACCGTTGCACCGCGGATAATGGCTGAAGAGGCTCTTCGTTTCGATGCATGGCTGCTCCACTTCTCCACGGATTATGTCTTCGACGGCTCAGGAGATAAGCCGTGGAAGGAAACCGATCTGCCAAACCCGCTCAATGTCTATGGCCGCAGCAAACTCGAAGGCGAACGGGCCGTTGCGGCGGTGGGTTGCCGGCATCTTATCTTTCGCACCAGTTGGGTTTATGCCGCGCACGGCAACAATTTTCTGCGCACCATGCTGCGGCTCGGCCGGGAGCGATCACGGCTTACGGTCGTAAACGATCAAATCGGCGCTCCCACCAGTGCCGGCGAACTCGCCCGAGGAATTTACGCCATTCTGAATAGGTTGCAGAGTCAGAACGCGTCGCCGATTGAATCGGGCATCTATCACATGACCTGCAGCGGCGCGACAAGTTGGTTCGGTTTTGCGGAAGCTATTTTTGCGAGCCGCAGTGGCATGGTCTCCGCTCCCTTGCTGGTTCCTATCCCATCGGAGCAATATCCTACTCCCGCTGCGCGGCCGCGAAATTCGGTTCTCAATGGCGATAAGCTGCAACGCGCGATGGGTGTTCGGTTGCCGGCATGGCAGGATGCGCTGGCCCGAGTCATTGAGGAGCTATCCGATCAATCCGCACAACAGTAGACTTGCGTAAATACTTCGGCGGATCAGAACGGGCTTCGCGAAGTCCATTCGCTCGGCAGCTCACTTCAAAGTAACGTGACTTGTGTCTTGACCGCCCGAAACCAGTGTGGAACATTGAGACAATTCCGGCAGCCCTAGCAGCTTCCTGAAAAATGGCGAAAGTAGAAGAAAGGCGGTCCCTCTGAGGCTAAACAGGCTGCGGAAAAACTCGGCATTTCGCGTGGAATCGGTGGAAGGTTTCCTTCCGGGGCTGAAGCCCCTTCGATTCTGCTGGCTTTATGCGGGGGTTAAAACCCCCGCCTCCCTCCGGTTCGAGTTTTTCCGCAACCTGTAAAGCCCAACTGAAAATAAAGCTCTTCAACGTAGGTGC
>JBAUBR010000194.1:0-1607 GCA_049676965.1 Occallatibacter sp. | reverse complement strand
GATGTGCTGCGCACCGGCGTTTCGGTGCTGGGCTGCGTGCGGCCCGAGGCCGCGGATCACAACGACGCAGGCGCGCGCGACCTCGCCGATGCGCTGCTCGCGTCGTTGCCGTCGATGCTGCTCTACTGGCACCACTACGCACGCAACGGCAGGCGCATCGAGGTGGATACGCCCGACGATTCGATCGCCGCGCACTTTCTTCACCTGCTCCACGGCAATCCACCCAGCGCCGAGTGGGTGGCAGCGATGCAAACTTCGCTGACTCTCTACGCGGAGCACGAATTCAATGCGTCCACCTTCACTGCGCGCGTCATCGCCGGAACCGGCTCCGACCTATACTCGTGCATCGCCGGAGCCATCGGCGCGCTCAAAGGGCCCAAGCACGGCGGCGCCAACGAAGTGGCGCTCGAAATTCAGCAGCGTTACGCGTCACCCGACGAAGCCGAGGCCGACATTCGCCGCCGCGTGGCCGCGCGCGAAGTGATCATCGGCTTCGGCCATCCGGTCTATACCGTGAGCGACCCGCGCAACGAGATCATCCGTGAAATTGCCCGCGAATTGTCCGTTGCAGCAGATGACAGGGCGCTGTTTTCCGTGGCCGAGCGCATCGAGCGCGTGATGGATGACACCAAGCGCATGTTTCCCAACCTCGATTGGTACAGCGCGGTCGCGTATCGTCTCATGGGCATTCCCATCGACCTGTTCACGCCGCTGTTTGTGATGGCGCGGACCGCCGGCTGGAGCGCGCACGTGATCGAGCAGCGCCAGGATGGCAAGATCATCCGCCCGTCGGCGAACTACACCGGGCCGGAGAATTTGCAGTTTGTGCCGATCGCGGAGCGGGCATAGATCCGACCGATTCCCCGATCTCAATATGGATGCGCCGGCGAATTGCAGACACGCCTTGGTTCACACGGCCGATGAGAAGGAGATCGCGTGTCCTCGCACATCAGCAATGAGCGCCCCGCTGCGGACAAAGTCCTCACCGATATCGCCGACTATGCGCTGAGTTACAAGGTCGAGAGCGACCTGGCTTACTCGACCGCGCGCAGCTGCCTGATCGACACGCTGGGCTGCGGCCTCGAGGCCCTCGATTACCCGGCCTGCACGCGCCTGCTCGGACCCATCGTGCCGGGCACGGTGGTTCCCCACGGCGCACGCGTTCCCGGTACGAATTTTCAGCTCGATCCCGTGCAGGCCGCGTTCAACATCGGCGCCGCGATTCGCTGGCTGGACTTCAACGACGCCTGGCTCGCGGCGGAATGGGGCCATCCTTCCGACAACCTGGGCGGAATTCTGGCCACTGCGGACTGGCTTTCACGTACCGCTCTTGCAGACGGGGGAACTCCGCTGCAGATGCGGGATGTACTGACTGCGATGATCAAGGCGCACGAGATACAAGGCTGCATCGCGCTCGAAAACTCATTCAATAAAGTCGGCCTCGATCACGTGGTGCTGGTGAAAGTGGCAACCACCGCTGTGGTGAGCGGACTGCTAGGGCTGGGCCGCCAGCAGACCGTCGACGCGCTTTCGCTGGCCTGGGTGGATGGCCAGAGCCTGCGCACCTATCGCCACGCGCCCAACACCGGCTCGCGCAAGAGCTGGGC
>JBAUBR010000193.1:0-3745 GCA_049676965.1 Occallatibacter sp. | reverse complement strand
ATCTTGGCCAGCGCCTGGCGCAGCGACTGGCTCAGCTCGCCCGCATCGCCCAGCGCATAGCGGCCGCGGAAGCCCATCTGCATGCACAGGCAATGCAGCTCGAGCGTGTCGGCCACTTCGTGAGAATCCTGCTGGTTGAGCAGCTTCTGCAGGTTCTGGAAGAAGATTTCGCCGGCCAGGTGGCTGTTGAAAAGCTCTTCCTGCAGCGGGCGGCGCGCCCAGTCGCCGAAGACCGGGCTTTGCAGGTTGAGCACGCTCTCGTCGACATACGCGACGGTGGCGAACACCGCCATCTGCACGGTTTCGCTGGCGTAGCCGAGCGTGCGGCCCTCCTGCATGGCCGACTGCAGATTGGCGCGCATCTGGGCGCGAAAGCTCTCCGCATCCTGCACCTGCTGGCGGCGGAAGCGCACGCGCAGGATGGCGGTCAGGACCTCCTGAAAGCACAACGCGAGGCTGTTGGCGCGGGAAGTACTCATTACGTGGTCTCCACGATGACGGTCAGGTCGAACTCCGGCCGCGAAATCTCGCCGGGGATGTAGACGCCTACCTGGCGCGTCTGCAGTACGTGTTCCCAGCAGGGGCCGGCGGTTTCGACTGAAAAGTATTGCATATCGGCCTCGGCGCGGATTGCGGTGGGCGGCACGGGCATGTGCGTCAGCGTCATGCCGGGCAGGGCGCGCTTCACCAGCTCGGGCACGAATTTCGACGAGCAGACCTTGACGAGGCGTGGAGTCATTTTGAGCAGGTCGGATTCGCCGAGGCCGGAGCGGATGCCGAAGACCCAGCGGGAGCGCCTCAGGCAGCGCTCATCGGTTACGTTGGCGGCGTGAATATAAGGCTCGAGGGGCGCGAAGTTGAGCGTGACAGTGTTCGACGGCACCACGATCTCGAGGTGTTTGCGAATGTGCGCATCAAGGGCGCGAAACGCGGGGCCGGGATCGCGATGGTCGTAGCTGGGAAGGTTGCGCGGATCGGACTCTACCGAGAAGGTGCAGAGCGCGCCGGCGAGGCGGGAAAGTTCGATGAAGACATCTTCGGGGTGCGCGTGACGCGTGGAGGTGAGGTGGTGGAGCGGCGGAATGGCATTGTGCAGCGCGTGCAGGAACCAATAGTTGGCTACATCGAGCGCTGCGGTTCCCGCTTCGAAACGGCCGGCCTTGCGTGCGCTGCGGGAAACGGTGGCGCTTTTTTCGCCGGCGGCGTCGAGCAGGCGCTTGACCAGCAGCATGAGCGTTTCGCTGGCGTTGATGCGCAGGCAGGGGGGGATGAACTCCTCGTCGCAGACCAGGTTGCCGCGGCCATCGCGCAGGATATGGGCGATGGGGAGCGAGAGCACATCCGAAGTGAGCTCGGCCTGGGTCATCAGGCGGATGTTTTTCTGGCCGAGGTCGACCTCGCGCTCGTCGATGCCGTTGGTCTCGTCGCGCAGCGTGCGCGCCATGCGGGAGAAACGGCCGCCGTTGGCCGCGGAGAGATCGGTGTCGAAGCCGTTGTCGCGGCGGCTGGGAACGGTGAGGTAAAGGGGCAGAACCGGGTCGGTGGAAGGGAAGACTTCGAGCAGGTTGCGGATGGGCGGCGGCGGATCGGAGTTGGGCAGCTCGAAGGGCAGGCCGTCGGGAAAGATTCCCGAGGCGTGGAGCAGAGAAGCAGTTCCGTTGCGCATGGCTTTGGGGTCGAGCTCCACGTGCAGCAGGCCCCAGGGCTCGCGCCACAGGCTGGCCGATAGAAAGGCCATCGAGTCTTCAAAGTAGCGGCTTTGCGTCTGGAAGTGGTGAGGGCTGAGGTACATCCCCTCTGACCAGACCACCCGTGACAGGAATTTCATAGCGATCGGACCGTATGACTATGGTTACTGTGAAGCGGTTGACTTCCCTTATGCAGCCATGGAAATGCAGCGATGTCCCGCCTGGCTTCTACGAATCCAACCGAATTGAATTGCGTGAAGGGTACGGACCGGAGCCCGTACATTGTGCGGGTAAATTGTGAGGGAGTTACGGATCGAATATCTGGTTTCCCTCAGCGGCTAAAGCCGGTTCCGTTTGCTGGCCTCAATGAACGGGCTGAAGCCCGTTCCCTTCAACGCGAGAATTTCTCGGAGAGATTCTACGGCAATTCCAGGACTACTGTAACCACCAAGCCCGTGCGCAGGTTGCCGCTCCCTGATGGTCGCGTCAACTGACCCGCAGTGATTCATGGGTAGCGCGATCTTGGAATTGCTATCAGCCCTGACCTCGATGCCGCCAAGTTTCTTTGCATCGTAGGCTGCCTGCCCTTTACTGTCAAGCCAAGCCGATGTAGTCTTGGAATCCGGAACAATACAATTATTTTCGATCAAGGTGGACCGCAAAATGGACGCGCCCCGAGCGCCTTTTGACAACCCCGATCCTCCAGGCTCGAGCGGGTCCGGCGGCGGAAGCTCGTCCAGCGCAACCGGCATGTTCGGAACGGTTTCGCCCACGCCGCCGCGCGCCGAGGAAGACCTGCTGGCATCGCTGCTGAAACAGGGCGCGCCCGAAGCCAAGCCGGAGCCGCCTATGCCTGCTCCTGCGCCACCGATTCCTCCACTTGCCGCATCGTCTCCGGCTTCGTCTCTGGGTTCATCGTCTCCCGGTAGCTTCACGCAGATGTTCGGCGCTCTCAGCGAGAAGCCATCGTCTGCTCCCGCACCAGCCGCGCCTGCTCCGTCCGCGCCGCCTGCTTTTGCTCCTGCGCCGGCGGTTCCTCCGCCCGCCGCATCCGTGGCTCCGTCGTCTCCGGGAAGCTTTACGCAGATGTTCAGCGTGCTCGGCGAAAAGCCGTCTTCAGCGCCCGCACCGGCCGCATTCACCAGCGCGGCTCCTGCGCCGCTTGCGCCCACGCCACCGGCTCCCACACCCGCGCCCGTCTTCTCAGCTCCAACTCCGCCTCCGTCCGCGCCGGTGTTCTCAAATCCGAACCCTCCAACGCCGCCGCCGGGTGCTACGTTGCCTCCGCCGGCGAAGCCTCCTGGCGACTTTACGCGGATGCTGCAGGCGCTCAAAACTCCGGGTGCGCCTACTTCTCCCAGCGCACCGGGCACCATGAATGCATCGCGCGAGCTGGCGAGCGCGTTTGTGCATGTGGCTCTTGACAAGAAGGGGGAAACGCCCGCTCCGACCGGAGCGCCGAGCCCGTTCAGCCAGGAGTCTCATCCGGCTGCAGCGCCGCCCGCGTCTTCTTCTCCGGGCAGCTTCACGCAGATGTTCGGCACGCTGAATGAGAAACCGGCAGCCGCGCCGGGAGCGAGCGCATCTTCGACGCCATATTCCGCTCCGCCAAGCGCTCCGGCTTCATCCGGCGCCGGCGAGTTCACCAAGATGTTTCAGACCGGAGCATCGATGGGCGCGGCTGCGCCTGCGCAGCCTGAGCCGCCGCGCAGTTCCGGGCCAGGCTCGTTCACAAGCATGTTCTCGAGTGCGGCACCGGCTCCGCAGGCCGATCCGTTTAGGCAGCCTTCGCCCGAGCCCGCGTTTCAGTTCAATGAAACGCCGGTGCGCCCGGTTGAATCGACGCCTGCCGCGAAGGGCGGGTTTACGCAGTTGATGCAGGCGTTGAACCAGGACGCGGCGGCGAAGCCGGCCGAGACTGCACCTCTGGCGCCGATGGCCCCGATGCCGGCGGCAAGTTCGACTCCCGCGGCTGGGGGAGGGTTTACGCAACTGCTGCAGACACTCTCCACTCCTCCGGCAGCGCCGGCCGCTCCTGCGCCAGCACCGCTTCCGCT
>JBAUBR010000192.1:0-11880 GCA_049676965.1 Occallatibacter sp. | reverse complement strand
TGCAAAGTGCATAGGCTTCCGTGGGGGCGGCTTCCTTCAAGTCGCTGTATCCGAAGCGCCCCCCCAAACATCATGCAACTGCGCATCGTTGCATCGCGGGGCGCTCCAGATACAGCACTAAGACATGTCGTAATCAATCCGGCCGAGGTGCTCCTGGTCGAAGATCGTGTCGGGGAAGGTGCGCTCGAATTGAGACAATTCGACATTGGCAACATGGGTTCCGTCTGTCACCGCGATTGTCTGCGTGGCGCCGACCGCTCTTGGATTTCCAATCGGAGTGCTGTAGGGCCCATTGGCCGCGATCGCCGCGATCGCCGGATTGCTTCCGAAGGTGTTCTTGAGAGTGGCCATACCGTTGGAGTCGGGGAAGAGACCGCCTTGCGAAGTCAGGGTCTGGCCGCCCTCATAGGTGTGATCCCAGAGTGTGCTTCCAAAGAAAAAGAGCTTGTTCTTCAGAATCGGCCCGCCCAGCGTTCCGCCCCAGTTATTTTGCACAAATTTCGGTACGACGGTAGGCGCGCAATTCGCGGTGACCCCTCCCGAACACCATCCAAATTGGGGCGCCTTCTGACCTTGCGTAAGAGAAGAGAGCCAGGAGCCGGTGTAGATTTCAAAGCCGGTGCCATGGAACGAGTTGGTGCCGCCCTTGGTGATGTAATTGACGATTGCTCCCATGTTGCGGCCATATTGCGCGCCCATGTCTGTAGTGAGGACCTGCACCTCCTGGACGGCGTCCTGGTTGTCGAAGAAGAAACTCGGGCCGCCGATGGAGGTGTCGTTGTTGGTCTGGCCGTCGATTTCGGAGTTGTTCGAGCGTCCGCGCTGCCCGTTAACTGAGAAGTTGATGCCGTTGGTATTCGAGTTGGCGTCGTTATGCGCATTCACCACGCCAGGGGAAACCAGGGCAAGGTTATCTATGGCGCCAGTAACCGGAGCGGAACTAAGCTGTTCGGTGCTGATGGTGGTCTCAACCTGCGCCGACTCTGTGTTGATCAACTCCGCGGCTCCGGCTTCAACCTGAACCGTCTCCGCCGTGCCGCTGGGCGCCAGCGCCTGCCTGCCGATCGATGTCGTATTGCCGGCCTCTACCTGGACGTTGCGGAGCGAAGCCTTTCCAAACCCGCTCGCTTCAATGGCGAGCGTATAAGTGCCGATGGGCACGTTCGAGATGAAGAAGGTCCCTTCGCCGCCGGATTTTGCCTGTAGCGTCAACTCGGTGCTGCTGTTCACCGCGACGATGGTTGCGTTGGGAATGACGGCGCCGGTCTCGTCGGTGATCGAACCGCCGATCGATCCGGTAATGATGCCCTGCGCGAATGCGCTGCTGTTGTGAACGATTAGCGGCAATGCGAACAGCACGGTTAAGAACGCGGTTGTGCACGTCCAGCGAAGTGTCTTCATGCCGTAGCCCATCGTGTTGCCTCCTCGGGAAAAGGTTTGCACCAGAGCGGCGGGGGTTGCGGGATTTTCGCCGTCCACGCGGGCAGTGCACTTCCAGCGCCAAACACAGGCTGCTCATCCGCAAGGACTTAGAGGCGTTGCCGCGCGCGCGCCGATACGCTTTTTGGGAAGGGGTCCCACGCGCCCAAAAGCGAAAGCCACGATGTAGAAGGAAACTTGCGTAGGTTCGAAGCGATTGATTGTAAGCTCGTCACTCTATCGGATCTGCGCCGACGAACTTCCAGATTTTGTAGGAATTTATAAGATGGAGATCGCCTTCGCGCGCAGGCGGCTCGATCTGGCCCGCGATCTCCAGCTTTCACCGCGAATGGGTAGTGGGTCAGTTTGAAGGGTACGGGCTTCAGCTTGAAGGGTACGGGCTTTAGCCCGTACATCTATGCCTCTGAAATGAAGAGCGGGCTTTCAGCCCCTGAGGCGGTGTTTCTTCAACCTGACCCACCAACCTTCGAATCGTTCGCCTCGACGTTGCCAATTTACTTATCGGTAAATCCATCCACGCCGATCCACGAAGCGGCGATCTGCCGGAGATTCCGTTTATAGCTTCGCGTAACGGAGTATTCGTGGCCGCCCTTGACGCGCAGCCGATACTCCCCCGTAGGCATGGAACGCACTTCGTCGACGAAGGCCGAGTTGATCAGCACCGAGCGATGAACTCGGATGAATCCGAATGGCCTCAGCTTCTCCGCCATCACCGAGATCGATTCGCGCAGCAGAATCGATCCCACTTCCCGCTGCAGGAGCACATAGTTGCCTTCCGCGCTGACGCTGACGATCTCGCCCGGCCTGACAAAAAGGATTCTTCCCTGGGCCTTGATCGCAATCCGCGCCGGAGTGCGCTGCATGAGGTCCTGAAAGCGGGGCAGATCCTCGAGCAGCCTTGCCGCCCTCTCGCCCGCGCTCCTTCTGAAGGCCACATCCAGCGCTTCGTGAATGCGTTCGCTCGAGAACGGCTTGAGAACATAGTCGACCGCATGCCGCTTGAACGCGGTAATGGCATGCTCGTGATATGCCGTGACAAAAACGATGGCGGGAACGGGCCGGCTTTGTGTCTTCAGGCGGTCGACAAGCTCCATGCCGGAAACCTCCGGCATGCTGATGTCGAGAAGCAGAACGTCGTAGGATTCCGCCGAGAGCTTCTCCAGCGCTTCGACGGCATCGTTGGCGAGATCGAATCGTTCCACGTCCGGGCGTGTCGACAGGATCTTCGCCAGGGCCGCCTGCGCCAGCGGTTCATCGTCCGTAATCAGCACGCGCATATTCGCCGTCCCCATCGTCTACCTCGTATTTCGCCCGGGAGGGATTCCCGGATTGAACGTGAGACTCCAGGTTGGGCAGCACCAGAATCACGGTTGCGGTCTGATCCGCGTCGATCGAAAATGAGACCGTCGCCTCATCGGTATAAAAATATCTTAGCCGGGCCTTGGTGTTGCGCAGGCCCACGCCGCTTCCCTTCGGCCGGCTCAGTCCCACGCTGTTGCGAACCCTCAGTTCCAGCCCGTGTTCGCTCCGCTTCGACACAATTTCAACCCAGCCATTCTCGCGCGAAGATGCAATGCCGTGGCGAACGGCATTTTCAACCAGGGGCTGCAAAATCAATTGCGGCACCAGGCAGCGCAGCGTGCCGGGATGAATGGACTTGGTCACCGTGAGACGGGATCCGAAGCGCATCTGTTCGATGTCGAGGTATTCGCCGGCGAACTTCAGCTCGTCCTGAAGAGGAATCAGGTCGGAGCCGCTGTGTTCCAGGGCGATGCGCAGCAGGTTCGACAGTTTCACGATCATGGCCTGCGCGCTCTTCGTGTCGCTGTCAATCAGGGCCGATATTCCGTGCAGAGTGTTGAACAAAAAGTGCGGATGAAGCTGCATTTTGAGCGCCTGCAGCTCGCTCGCCGCCAGCGCTTCCTGGATCTTCGACCGGTCCAGCTCCTGTTTGCGCACCCGCTCGAAATAGTTGTAGGCATGGGCGGCCACCACAATCGCAATATAGATGTACACCAGGTCGGCGAAACTATCGTGGACCAGCACCAGCGGGCTGCTGCTGCCGCGCGTGACGAAATGCGCCTCCGTCGGGTTCCAGGGGGGGCAGATCAGCCAGCGAATCTCGGAGCAGATCAACATGAACGGGGCCGCGCCGACGATGTAGGCCAGCAGGGAGCGCCAGCGGCTGCCCGGTCCGAAGGAAAAATGAGCGACGATGAAGAACATCGGCGGAGTGAGCAGCGCATAAGCCAGCCCTCGCGCCTCGGCCAGGATCAGCATGTCTTTCAAACTGGATTGAAGATTCGCGGTTTGGTCGAAGATGAGATAGTTCCAGCCCGTCAGCAGGGACAAAGCCGACCAGATAACGATCGATAGAATATATGCCCTCGCGATGCGCGCGCGCGTGCCGGCTTCCATGGATCGGAATTCTACACCGGCGCTTGCGGACTCGGCGCAGCCGGGAACTTAAACCCGGCCATTCAGAACGCTATAGACAACCGACATTCCCAAATGAAACACTTGTTCCGATTGGAAACCAGCAAGCGGACTGGGCTTCCCCGCGCCGGACAGGCTGATTTCAAGCTCCAGTGAATTCAATTTGTGCCCAGCGGAGCGCGTTCCAGGACGCTACAGGTCTTCGCTGCCGAGGAGCGGATCCAATTGGGGACACACTACTCTAAATCGTCGATTACAAAGTGGATAGGTCTGCACAAGCACACCCTTTTTGTTTCTGCGCCGCTTCTCGCTGCCTCGTTCGCCCTGCTTTGGCCGGTCGCCGGCTGCCACCACAACCAGACCCAGATAGTCGCCGTCGCGCAGCACCTCGATTTCAACCAGGACGTGCAGCCGATCCTGGCCCGCAACTGCTTCAGTTGCCACGGCCCCGATCCCGAGATGCGCAAGGCCGGCCTGCGGCTCGATCTCGGCGAGTCAGCCATGCGCAAGCGGCCCGGCCATCCTGACGCGATCGTTCCCGGCCATCCCGAAGAGAGCGAGCTGATCAAGCGCATCGAATCGAAAGACCCTCACCGGCTGATGCCGCAATCGAGCGATGGCCCGGCCAAGCCGATGAAGCCGGAAGAGATTGCCGTCCTGCGCGAATGGGTGAAGGAGGGCGCGGTTTACCGGCCGCACTGGGCGTTTGAAAAGCCGGTTCGCCCCGCTCCGCCGGTTGTTGCCGATAGCGCCGCGTGGGTAAAGAATCCGATCGATGCGTTCGTACTGGCGCGAATGGAAAAGGAGGGTCTGCATCCTTCGCCGGAAGCGGACAAGGCGACGCTGATCCGGCGCGTCACGCTCGACTTGACCGGATTGCTGCCCACGCCCGCCGAAGTAAAGGCCTTTGAAAAGGACAATGCGCCGAACGCCTACGAGCATCTTGTCGATGGCTTGCTGGCGCGGCCGGGTTATGGCGAGCAGCGGGCGCGCTACTGGCTCGACTATGCCCGCTACACCGATACCTATGGCTTGCATTACGACAACAGCCGCGACATCTGGCCGTATCGCGACTACGTGATCCGCTCGTTCAACTCGAACAAGCCCTTCAACCAGTTTGCCGAGGAGCAGATTGCCGGCGACCTGCTGCCGGCAAAGAACCTCGATCCGCTCATCGCCAGCGGCTACGTTCGCCTCGGCCTGAGCAGCAATGAGGGCGGAACAATTCCCGAAGAGCTGCGCGTGAACATTGCGCGCGAGCGCACCGAGGCTTTCGGCGCCACCTTTATGGGCCTCACCGTGGGCTGCGCCGTGTGCCACGACCACAAGTTCGACCCCACCACGCAGAAGGACTTCTACGCGCTGACCGCGTTCTTCAACAACATCGACGAGAAGCCCTTCAACGACGACCGTCCGGTGTGGGCGCCGGTCGCGCGAATTCCCAAGGCTGCCAACCAGGACGCATTTAACCGCGTGCTGGCCGAGCGCTCGGATCTGCAGTCCAGGCTGAACGACATGCGCTGGCATGATCGGGAGCTGGTTGATAAATGGCTCGCCTCACGCCAAAATCCGCCGCTACCGGTAGCCAGCGACCGGCTCGTGCTGCGCCTGCGCATGGATGAAGGCGGCGGCACTGTGCTCAAGAACTCCGCGCCCCACGCCAATCCGGCAACCTTTGCCATCACCGCGGGCAAGCCCGAGTGGGGAGAAACGACGTGGCTGTGGCCGGGCTTCCGCATGCAGCCCAGCACCCGAGTCCTGCTCGGACAGACCGCTGACTATGACACCAGCCAGCCATTCTCAGTTGGCGGCTGGATGATGTTGCGCTCGGCGCCCAACTACTCCGTCGACGGAACTACCGGAACCCTGATCTCGAAGATGGATTCCGCTCAGCACAATCGCGGCTGGGAGATAGCCATGGAGAAAGGCCATCTCGAAGTCAACCTCGTCAACGAAGAGCCCAAAGAGCCGGAAAAACCGAAGAAGGGTGAAAAGGAGAAGAAAGAGCCCAAATTCAAAGAGCCATTCAACTACCCGTCGCCGAGCGACCTGACCGCCAAGGATCTGGCCCCCTACAAGCCGCCCCAGACCGAAGAACAAAAGAAGAAGGAAGCCGAAGACAAGAAAAAAGAAGCCGAGCAGCAGAAAAAAGATGCGAAGTCGAAGAAGCCCGAGCCCGCCGCGCCGCCGGATACGACGCCGCTGGTGGCGATCCAGGTTACAACCGTGGATCGGCTGCCTCTCGATGGCGACTGGATACTTTTGTTCTTCACCTACGACGGCTCGGGAAAGGCATCCGGAGTCAAGATTTATCTGAATGGTTTGCCGTTGGCCACGCGAGTCGACGCGGACACTCTCGACGGCAAAACGATTCGCACGCAAGCTCCAATGCAGCTTGGCTGGCGGAACCCTGAAGCCAATCCCGAAAAGGAGACGCGCTACCAGGACATTCGCGGTTATGGCCGCGCGCTCACCGCCGAAGAAACCAGGCGTCTGCCCTTCGAGGACTATGTCGCGGAGATTGCATCGAAGCCTGCCAGCCAATGGACGGAAGATCAATGGCACGTTGTGAGCCAGTTCTATCTCAACAACGTTGACGAGACCTACAGATCGGGCGAAGACCGCATCCGCCAGTTGGACGCGCAGCTCGAGAAGCTTTCGGACGGCGGCGACCTGACGCTGGTCTCGTGGGAGAAGCCGTCGATCGCCTACGCCCACATCCTCACGCGCGGCATCTACTCTGCGCGCACGGAACGCGTAGAAGCGAATACGCCGCACTATTTGCCGCCGCTGCCGGCGGGCGCGCCGCATAATCGGCTGGCGCTGGCCAAATGGACGGTAAGTCCGGATAACCCGCTGACGGCGCGGGTTACAGTCAACCGCATGTGGTACGAGCTTTTTGGAACCGGCATTGTGGAGACGACCGAAGACTTCGGCATCATGGGTCAGCGGCCGTCGCATCCCGAGCTGCTCGACTGGCTGGCCGTCGAGTTTCGCGACAGCGGATGGAACGTCAAACACATGTACAAGCTCATGGTGATGTCGGCCGCGTATCGCCAGAGCGCGAAGTCGACGCCCGAACAGCTCGCCAAGGATCCGAGAAACCTGCTGCTATCGCACGGCCCGCGCTTCCGCATGGACGCCGAGATGCTGCGCGATGTGGCGCTCGAGTCGGGAGGACTGCTCCAGAGCAAGGTCGGCGGCCCCAGCGTGAAGCCCTACCAGCCGGCCAATGTATGGGAGCAGATCGGCATCGGCGGCAGCGACACGCTGCATTACGTGCAGGACCACGGCGACGCGCTCTACCGGCGCAGCATGTACAGCTATTGGAAGCGCATGGCGATGCTCCCGGACATGGACGCCTTCGATGCACCGATGCGCGACGTAGTGTGCACGCGCCGCCAGCGCACCGATACGCCGCTTCAGGCGCTGGTGACGATGAACGATGTGCCGTGGGTGGAAGCGGCGCGAGCGCTGGCGCAGCGCGTGATTCTCCAAGGCGGAACAAAGCCGGAGCAGCGCATCGACCTCATGAGCGAAATCCTGCTGTCGCACGATCCTCCGCCAAAGATGGCGGCAGTACTGGAGAGCTCGCTCGACGAGATGCAGAAGCACTACGCCGCCGACCCCAAGGCCGCGCAACAGTTAGTAGCCGTGGGCGAGAAGAAGCGCGATGCGTCGATTCCCGCGCCGGAGCTGGCGGCGTGGACGATGGTAGCCAGCGAGATGTTGAACCTGGACGAGACGATCACAAAGTAGAGGATAAAGAGATGAAACAGCATCCCCTTTGCACAGATTGCGAATGCGAATCGAACGTGATGGACCTTCCCATTCCCACTGGCCTCAAACAGGAGTGGGCAGCGATCGAGACGCGGCGGAATTTTCTTGGCCGTTCGGGCAAAGTGCTGGGGTGGGCGGCGCTGGCCAGCCTGCTGGGTGAGCGCGGCCTGGTGAGCGCGGCGCATGCAATGGATACGCACGATGCCTCAAGCGCACCTGCTACGCCGGGTCTGCTGGCGCCCCACTTCGCTCCCAAAGCCAAGCGCGCAATCTATCTCTTCATGTCCGGCGGCCCATCGCAGATCGACCTGCTCGACTACAAACCGAATCTGGCCGCGCTTTACAACCAGGACATTCCCGACTCGGTGCGCGGCAACCAGCAGTTGACCGGAATGACGTCCGGCCAGGCGCATTTTCCGGTCGCGCCTTCACATTGGGCCTTCCAACGTTACGGCCAGACGGGTACCTGGGTGAGCGACCTGCTTCCCTTCACCGGGAAGATCGTCGACGACCTCACCATCATCAAGACCACCAATACTGACGCGATCAACCACGAGCCGGCCATCATGCTGATGAACACCGGCAACATGAACGCCGGCAAACCATGCCTGGGCTCGTGGCTCTCCTATGGCCTCGGCAGCATGAACGACAATCTGCCCACGTTCATCGTGCTGCAGACCAAACTCAACTGGAAAGAGAACAACCAGCCGGTGTCATCGCGGCTGTGGAGCAGCGGATTTCTTTCTTCCGAGTATGCAGGCGTCGGCCTGCGCTCCGGCGGCGATCCGGTGCTGTATCTCTCCGATCCCGCCGGTGTCGATCGCGAGGTGCGCCGCAAAATGCTCGACGCGGTCGAAGAGATCAACCGCCAAACCCTCGCCGACCTGGGCGATCCCGAAACCAATGCGCGCATCGCGCAGTACGAAATGGCCTATCGCATGCAGGCCTCGGTGCCCGAACTGGTCGACCTGAGCAAAGAACCGCAGTCCACATGGGACCTCTATGGCCCCGACGCCAAGGAGCCGGGAACATTCGCCTATAACTGCCTGCTGGCCCGCCGCATGGCCGAGCGCGGCGTCCGCTTCACGCAGATATACAAGCGCGGCTGGGACATGCACGACAACGTCACCGGCCTCATGCCCATGCTATGCGGCGAAACCGACCGCGGCTGCTACGCGCTGGTCACCGACCTCAAGCGCCGCGGCCTGCTCGACGACACGCTCGTCATCTGGGCCGGCGAGTTCGGCCGCACCGTCTACAGCCAGGGCGGATTGAGCAAGGAAAACTACGGCCGCGATCATCATCCGCGCTGCTATACCACGTGGATGGCCGGCGGCGGCGTGCGCCCCGGAATCACCTACGGCGAGACCGACGAATACAGTTACAACGTGGTCAAGGACCCGGTGCCCGTGCGCGATTTCAATGCAACGATACTGCACTGCCTGGGCATCGACCACAATAAGCTGACATACAAATATCAGGGGCTCGATCAAAAACTCACCGGCCCGGTTCCGGCAAGCGTGGTGCAGGGACTGCTGGCGTGAATCGGTTGCAGCGGTTCGGCGCGTTTGTCGGCCCCTTCATTCCCAAGAGCCGCAAGATGCGCGCGGCGTGGCTGGCTGCCCTTGTTACGAGCGTAGTACTTCTGCTTCTGCCTTTCGTTGTCAAGCTCGATGGCAAGCCGCACGCGGAGTGGGAGCAGTTTCTCGGCCGCTTCCATGTGCTTGCCATTCATCTTCCCATCGGCCTTTTGTTGCTGGTGCCGCTGCTGGAGATTGCGGGCGCGTTCCGGCCGGCGCTGCGCGAGGCCGCGGGGTTTGTGCTCGCGCTCGCATTTGCCGCTTGCCTGGGCACGCTCACTCTTGGCTTTCTGCTGGCCTACGGCGGCGGAGAAACGGGCGTAACTGTCACGCGGCACATGTGGGGCGGAGTAGCACTGACGATCGCCGTTCTCCTCTGTCTAATGATTCGTTCGTCGTGGTTATCGGGAACCACGCCTCGCGTTTATCCAGCATTGCTGGGCTGCGCGCTGCTGGCGCTTGTGTGGACGGGGCATCAGGGTGGGTCAATGACGCACGGAAGCAACTACCTCACGCGATACATGCCCGCTTCGTTAGAACGAGTCTTGACGCTCGGAATTGTGCGCGCCGCACCGGCGGCTGATTCCTTTTATGCGCAGCACATCGATCCCATCTTCGATTCCAACTGCGTCTCGTGCCACGGCGCGAGCAAGACAGAAGGCGGCCTGCGCCTCGATTCATACGGCGGGCTGATGCGCGGCGGCAAGGATGGCGGCGTGATTGTTGCCGGCAAGCCGGATAGAAGCCTTCTGCTTCAGCGTGTCACTCTGCCGGCCGGCGACAAGCACCTTATGCCCGCCGAGGGCAAGCCGCCGCTGCGACCGCAAGAGATTGCATGGCTTCGCGCCTGGGTTCAGCAGGGCGCGTCGTCCTCAGCCACTGCGCTCGCCGGAATTTCATTGCCCGATGTAGCGAAGGATTTGCCGCTGCAGCCGGTAGGAGACTATAGTGCGCTGATGCCGGAGATTCGCGCGATGCAGATGAGTCAGGGCGCAAAACTGACACCGATCTCCAGCAAGCCCTCCGACGGATTGGTGCTGAATACGGTCGATATTGCCTCCACCTTCGGCGACGCACAGCTTGCGCAGTTCGCGAAATTCGCGCCGTATATAGTTGAAGCCGAGCTCGGGCGCACCGCGGTGACCGATGCGAGCTTCGATACTTTGAGTAAATTCACACATCTGCGCGCACTTCATCTTGAAGGAACCGCGGTCGCCGGCGCCGGACTGCAAAAGCTGGCGCCGCTATCGCAGTTGACTTATCTCAATCTGAGCGGGACCAATGTAACTTCGGCGGCAATCGCGCCGCTTCAATCCATCAAGAATCTGCGCCATGTCTATCTCTTCAACACACCGGCACAACCCGCGCCCGCGGCGGATGCGGCGCAATCGATCGCAAGGAGTACGCAATGAGAAAAACGCGAGATCGCAATGAGGGTGGACCTTTCGACAGGCGGAGCTTTTGCCTCGCAGCGGGAGCGACCGCTTTGGCCGCAATGGGCAGCGCGCCGGCCGCCGCAGAGATGGAAGACAATTGCAATCAAACGCAAGGTTCCGCGCAGACTGGAAATGGCGAGTGGACCTACCGCGTCGTTCCGGATTGGGGAAAGCTGCCCGCCGGCACTGCCTTCGGAGGCACGCACGGCGGAATCGCCACCGACAATGCCGGTCAGGTGTACGTCAGTACCCAGAGCGAGACGGGTGTCCTGGTGTACAGCCCCGACGGCGTTCTGGTGAAGACGATCGCCGGTGAATACCCCGAGGTTCATTCCATCGTCCACGCCGAAGAGAACGGGGTCGAGTATTTTTATTGCACGGTGCAGAAAGGCACGCCAAAGGAGAATTGGCTTTTCGTCAAGATGAAGATCGACGGCACCGTGGTTCAGAAGCTCACCGCCCCGCCCGAGGCCGGATTCAAAACGCCCAACGAGTGGCGGCTCACGGCCGCAGTGCCGGGGCCGGATGGGTCCATCTTCATCGCCAACGGCTACGGAGATTCGCGCCTCTTCCGATTCGATAGCCAGGGCAATTATCGTGCGAGTTATGCCGGCAAAGGCAAGACCGACGGCCTGTTCGACTGCAACCACGGCATGACCGTCGATACCCGCTACGACCAACCGCTGCTGTTAATCTGCGACCGCGAAAATCGCCGCCTGTGCCACTTCGACTTCGACGGGAAGTTCGTGCGCACCGTCACGCAACACCTCCGGCGGCCGTGCCAGATCAGCTTTCACGGAGACTACGCCGTGATCTCCGAGTTAGAGGGGCGCGTCACGATTCTCGACCGGGACAATGTGCCTGTTGCCTTCCTCGGAGACAATCCGCAGAAGGCGCAGTGGGCAAACTACAAGATCGAGCCGGATAAGGTATCCGCGGCATCCTTCAGCGCCGCGCACGGATGTTACATCGACCGCGACGCCAACATCTATGTTTCGGACTGGAACTATACCGGCCGGGTGACCAAGCTCGCAAAGGTCAGCACTTAGGAAACCTCTGCATAAGTCGATGCCCGGAGGGTTAGCAGCCTGTGGTGAAAGTCTCGATACCTGCGCGAAAGAATTGTGAGGTATCCACAGGAGTCATTCGTAGGATGAGTTCATGGCGATGGGAACGCGCAAGGGTCGCGAGCGGCAAGAGGATTTGTG